>JAUQWR010000430.1 GCA_030835065.1 Candidatus Kapaibacterium sp. | reverse complement strand
CCCATCTGTACCACCGATATAAATTTTCGATTGATTAAAAAAATCAGTATAATAATCATCAATTATAGATGGCACACTTTCGGGATCTTTAATAAGCTTAGCACTAGAAGAGAAAATACTATTATAAAATGCAAGCTTTCTCATTTCATGACTAAACATTCCAAGTAATGAATAACCAGACTGATTTATATGATATTTAGGAAATTCAGCCTCATTTTGTTGAGAATAATTCCAATTATTATCAACATTCCAAAGTGAACTTCCTCCACCAAATTCAGTTTTATAGTTTGTAAATAATCTTGACTTACCTGGTAATTCGAACATATAGTTTAATCCGTCACTTAGCTTTGGATCGGTACATGAAACTTTGAATTTTTTTTCACCAGAAAGTATTTCGCAATTAAACTCATTATCAAATTTAAATTCAATATCACCAATATGATAGATTACTCTTCTTCCTGCTCTATAATTATAACCATGTTCGGACATATTTTCCAGATCAATAGCTCCATCATTATAATATCGCAATCTAGGATTTGCAGCATAATCAAGACTAAACATTTTTCTACTTTGATTATGTACTTCCTTTAAATAAAATACGGTTGGCATACTTGCAAAATAATAACCGCTTAAATTATTATCGTATCCTAAAGGTATCAAATTTGTATTAGGTGGGTCATTAATAAGACTCAAATACTTTATATAATTTTGCCAAAATTTCAAATTATTACCCCATACTTGGGTATCTTCTTCAAAAACATAACACATACCATCGCCGGGATAATATCTAAGCTTTCTTCTAGGAAATGTAAAAGTCTTTTTGTAATCTAGAGTAATCCCTTCATCGATTTCATCTTTTTCGTAGGTTACAATACCAAAACCACGAGCACCATCTGATTCTTCTCTATAAAGATATTCTCTTTGTTCTAGATTTAAACTACTACTACCATTAATAATACGGTTATATTTCAACTTCAAAATTGAACCATCACCTCTTAACAATTGTATATAGTCTTCATCAATATTTACATGAACATTATCAAACCCATCTCTCTCACCTGGCATCATGTCGTTACATATATCATAACCATCAACAGACCAAATTAAATCACCGTTTGTAATAGTATAATCAACAGGCTGACTTGTATCTACTCCTTTTCTATAATAATCAATACTCTGATTTGCTGGTGAATTAAAAGGCATCGTAGTATGTGAGAAAACTTGAACTGCAAAATTATTTACACTTATTATCCAAGCAGCCTTCTTCATGGAAACCTTTTCCCAGTTTCTATTGACTACATTTTCGCTATTTGGATATATTAATGTGTAACTACTAAATGGAACCCGATTAGAATAAGTCAATTTGACATTCATCGGAAATCCATTAATCTTTTTATCATTAATTGGATAAACATAAATTAAATTGCCATCTTGTTCCGAAACATTTGTTGAACTAGCATCACCATTAGATTCTATGAAATATTCCTTATTTATCATCTGGTCATAAGGTTCATAAATTGTACTTCCACTTGGAGATTGCGAATAAAGGTTGAAGGAACTTATTAATACTATAATACAGATAAAGAAAAGTACTTTTGATTTCATGATGAACCCCGATCTTATTTATTAATAATAATATTTTTTGAAATAATTGGTACAGCATCTTTAAACAAAATAAATGTATATGCACCATTTAACATTTTTGACAATGATTGATTAGAAAAATAATTTGCTCCCTTAAAAATTTCAGATTTAAATACATTTTGTCCTATTGAATTATAAGCCTGAATGAAATAATTAGAATTGTCACAACCAGAAACTTTTATATTTATATAACTATGGGCTGGATTCGGTGTAATACTAAATTCAATATTTGGAATAATAGTATCCTTTGTTAATTCATTAATCTTTGATTTAACATTAACATCAAAATCTTCAAATGAATAAGCTGAATCTTCTGAAAAAGCATCTAAATCTTTCATATCATAATGAATTGCTTTTTGTATTTCATCATAAATATGAAAAAGCCCAATATTGATTGTATCTATTTTTGCTAATGAATCACAACCAAAAAATAAAATTGATTTTGAATATGTAGTATCATTAAATTGATAGGTTATATTTAACAATACATCAGCTAAACTATCATTCTTATTGAAGTAGTTGATAACTGGAAATGCGTTAATTACAGTAGAATCATATGTGAAAACCAAAATATTTTTTAGTTGTTTTGTAGTATCTGCTAACCATTCAATCGACTTGATTGAAGCAGCATAGACACTACTTGTATCATACAAATGAACTTTATCATACTTATTATCTTCTGTAATCAATGCAGTTACGGTATCGCTCAAACATAGACACGGAAAAATAATGTTGATAAATATTAAGATAATGGATAATTTCATAATAACTCCTATCTAAAATAGTTTAATTGGTATATAAAGACATTGATTACAATCTACTCTTGGGGTTTCATTTATTTTTATTATTGAGAATTGTGTTCTTTTATTTTCCATTTTTGAATTTCCAAATAAATATAAACATGTACTTCGATACATTTTATACTCTTGAATAATTTCATTTTTCCCAACTACTTTCCAAAACATTGGTTGAATAATATTTAAATATTTTATTTTATTGTTTAATAATTTTTTTTGTACAATTTCTAATGCTATTAATGGTAAACATGTTGAAACTAAAGAACTATCAATTTTTAAAGTATCAAATCGAAATGAATACAGAATGATATCCATACATGAAGAGTCTTCTATTTGAAAATAATTATACTCAATTTTATTTTCTTTTATTACAAAAATCTCTTTTTTTAATGTGACTGAATCTATTATGTTACAAATTCGAGAATTCTTAGATATATATGGCGTAGTATTCAATGATTGTGCATTAAGTCCTGAATAGAATAAGAGCCAAAATAATATAACAATATATAATAACTTCATAAAATTAAAATTTTTATTAAATATAGTCGCTTGAAACGATCATTTTCACAATTATAATTATTTTTTTTTTAAAATCCAAATATTATTTTAAAAAAGTATAATTTTTTAGATCAATTATTATTACATTTAAATAATATCACTCATAACATCCTTCAAATAGATTACTTAAGTACAAATATAAATATAATCATTTTTTTACTTGTAGTACTTCAAATAATATTAAATTAAAAACACACTAGTTACTATTAAGTTCATTTGCAATAATTTCAGTTTGTTTATGACGGTTTCTAATGCGAGCATTTGCATTAAAGGTGGATAACTTTATTTTCTTAATAGTATTTTAACAGCTACCTTAAGTTTTTAGTTTCATACTTTCATTAATTGCCCAAACAATCGAAGCATTTTGTTTATAGTTTCAGTTTAAACAACCGCTAATTCACGCAATTTATCTTTTTGCATATGTTCTCATGCACTGTCGTTGTTTGCAATGGCTCAATAATAGTATATTCAAATTCTGATAATCTTATTGCTTTGGCTTCGCTGTCAATTTTACTATGTCCTTACTTAGGTTTTTCAGTTCTTCTATTAATTCTTCTGCAAGAGTTTTAATATATATTTCTTAATGGCGTTCTCTAACATTTACATTAAGGACTTACTTTTAACCGTGTTCTTTTTTCATCTTGATTTTATTTCATCATTAAGTAATTTTTAATATTTCGAGGACATCATTCTTGTGTTCCATACCTTTCTGATCTAAAAGGAATACTTATGAAAGTATTAATATATAAGTTTTATTAATTGTGCTGCATCGAACACATCTATTACTTTTTCGGTTCCTAATGTTATGTATATTACCTGTCAAATAGTTGATTCAAATTCTTCATTAGCTTTTGCCTGAGCCAGTACTATCAAATTTTACAAAACGTGCTTTTACTGACTGTAAGAATGATATTTCATTTTTGGCATTCGTTGTTTAGTCGTTTGGCAAAGCTATATCAAGACTTTTGATAATGACGTAACTTCATTTACATATCGTTTTTCCCATCATCCAATCATAAAATATGTACCACAGCAGCTAAAAGCTTCGAAAGATTTTTTTAATTCCAGCTTCAAAATATTCTGAATAATTAAAGCCATGATACATATATGTGACGACTTTTACTTCTCCAAAATAAATTGAAATTCTTGC
>JAUQWR010000429.1 GCA_030835065.1 Candidatus Kapaibacterium sp. | reverse complement strand
AATGGAGTAGAATATTTATCCCAAAGATTTTCAATAATTGAAATCAGTATTCTTTTCTCAAGGTTCAGGTATCTAAGTAATTCGTTATTTGCCGTGTCGAATAATTTTTTAAGAATTAGCTCTTTAGCATGTTCTTCGGTGATTTGACCTTCTATTTCTTCATATGTTGTTTCGATTTTCTTTATAGCTTCTTCAATAATAAGTTTCTGGCTTTGCATTTTGTCAAAGCTCTTTTTTAGAGTTTGGAATATTTTCAGATTTGATTGATAGAAACCATTTTTCTGATTCTCGATTTTATCCTTTGATTTCTTTAATTTGTTGATATTAGATTGTAATATCTTTATAATCCCGTCCAGAGTTAAGTTTTCATCAAATTCAAGTTGAGTATTAGAAAGTATTTTCTTAATCTCATCGTTAAATTTTAAAAGTTCGGTTGTTGCTTGTAGATATGTCATTTCATATTCTTCAATTGAATCCTCAAGACCGTTTTTTTTCAGTTCAACTTTGAGATTTAAATCAATTTGTTTTGATTTAAAAAGCTTATTCAGTTCTTTTAGTTCAGCTTCATTCTTTTTGATTTTATCTAATAGTTTTTGATAATTCTCTTTTTCTTTTTTTGCGGACTTATCTCTGAGTTCAGCAAGGTCGTTAATTTGATTTTGAAGATATTCCTTTATTGTACTCAGAGTAACTTTTTCATCTTCTTCCGGTTCATAGTCTATATCTTCGAGAATTTCATCAAAAACTGACTCTTTTTCTGATATTTTAGCATCAATATTATTGATTTCCTCCTGTTCAACTGAGAAGAATTTTTCGATAATGTATTCATCAGGAATGATATTGGGTTCCCATCCTGACGATGAAACAGTTTTCAAATCATACTTTATATTTTGCCACCAGTTAACAAAAACTCCGGCAGACTGGAACTCGTCTAAAACTGATGAAGTCAAAAGCTTATTCTTAAGTGAATACATCAATTCGTTTCTGATTATTGGAATATTCCCATTGCTTATTGTAAGATAATCTGCTATACCCTCTGCAACGACACCAGATCTAATCTCTGTATTTTTGAACTCATTTTTAAATTTATCAAATTTTGTTTTAGCTTCCTCCCACCATTCTAAGATTTTAGTATTTAGAATTTCATAGGTAATTAAGATAGATTGATGTGATTCAATTAAGGGTTTAATACTTTCTTTTGATAGAATTATATCTTTAAAAAGTTGATAATCTTTGTCTTGCTTTTTGAACACATCTTTGTAATCAAAGTCAAATTTATTGAAGAATTTCTGATAACTGGAAATCTCGATTAAAGGAATTCCTCCGATTATATGAGCTTTTACATCTTCCGGTTCCGGTTCAGGAGTATTGTCAACGTATCTCCGAATATTCAAATTAAAATCATTGTTTTCAATTTCTGATATATCAACAAGTCTTGAATATTTTTGAATTTCGAGTTTTTGATCGAAAACAAAAACAATTTTCTCAATATCTTCTGGTCTTAACTTATTTTGCCTTTTGCCTTCTGCATATTCAGCATCAGCATTAATAAAGAGAATTTTATTTTTGCGAATTTCAGGTTTGTTCTTATCTATTACCAAAATACAAGCAGGTATCCCAGTCCCATAGAATAGCCCTACAGGTAAACTAATAATTGAGTCAATAATACCATCTTTGACGATTCCTTCACGTATAACTTTTTCTTTGCCTCCTCTGAATAAAACACCATGTGGCATAACAGTAGCCATTTTGCCAGTTCGATTTAAGCTATAAATCATGTGTTGAACGAACATCAAATCGGCTTTTTTACCAGTCTCTGGTGCAAAACCATATTTAAATCTTTGTGGATTTTGAATATTTGCTTTAGAATAATTCAATGAAAAAGGAGGATTAGCTATTACTCTATCGAAGTCATCTCTTGGTTTACCGTTATGATGCTTATGTAATGGTTCAAGAATTGTATCTCCATTTTCAATTTTTGGGTCTTTGATACCATGAAGAATCATGTTGATTTTACAAATAGACCATACTGTACCATTTGATTCTTGACCTAATAATAGGAGATTCTCAGGATTTTGACCTTGTTCTTCTACATACTGCATTGACTGAATCAACATTCCTCCTGAACCCACTGTTGGATCGTAAACTGTCATTCGCTCCTGTGGTTTTAAAATTTGAACCATTAAACGAACAACTTCATTAGGAGTATAAAATTCGCCTCCTTTTTTCCCTGCAGAATCGGCAAAGAACTTAATCAAATATTCGTAAGCCGCTCCAAGCAAATCAGGAAACTCGAAATTCTCGTTTATCAATTTCGGAAAATTATTAAAATGATTTATAA
>JAUQWR010000428.1 GCA_030835065.1 Candidatus Kapaibacterium sp. | reverse complement strand
CGTCTAAATCGCTGGCAGAAACAACATCAACACGCAAACGATTTTTTAATTCATCATATTTAGCAAAATAATTTTTTATTATGCTGTCTAGCAAAGCTTCTCTTTTTTTATCGATAAGAAGAAGCATAAATTTGAAAGCAAGAGGAGAAATTTTTTCTTCGAACAAATCTTTGAAAATATTTTTCTTTTGCCAATGATAGATAATAGGGCTTTTCAGAACAGTCTTAAAGTCCTTAGATGCATTAATTACATTTAGAATGTAATTAAAATCTTCATATACATTATCTTCTAATTTATCTTGCTTTGCTGTATCGAGAATGGCATCAGCATATCTCGACGAAACTCTTTGTTCTGTCATAATAAATTTCACTAATTATTTGGAAGTTTTTGAATATAGCTATCAATAAGCTTATAATCTTTATCTTTGTCCAATTTTTCTTCAAGAATTTTTTCAGTAGCAGAAACAACAAGTCCTGCAACTTCATTTCTCAATTCGCTAATAGCAGCTTGTTTGCTGCGTTCAATTTCGTCCATAGCTTCATTGAGTTTGTTCTTTTTAATTCTTTCAGCCTCATCGGCAGCTTTTTTGATATTAGCATCAGCCAATTCTCTGCCTTTGGATAGCATTTCAGCTACTTCTTGTTGAGCATTATCGATTTTAGCCTGAGTTTCTTTCAATAATTCTTGAGCAGCAATGCGCGAATCTTCGGCACTTTTAATGCTGTCGCTAATTTTTTGTTCTCTTGCTTTAAGGGCTTTAGCAATTGGTTTTGCACCAAACCTATAAATAAGAAGAAGAAATATTGAAAAATTTATAAGAGTCCATATCAACAGACCCGGCTTAACTGAAAGTAAAGCATCCATATTAACCTTTTATCTAATTTTATTATTAATCGCTTTGAAGGAGCTTGCCGGCTGCAATAAAAACAACCGGCTTACTCAAATAATCAGGTAAATAATATAAATTATTTAGTTGCAAGAATGATACAAATTACTGCCGCGAAGAGAGCGATACCTTCGATAAGAGCGGCTGAAATAATCATACTTGTTCTGATTGCACCTGCTGCTTCAGGTTGACGGCCTGTTGCATCCATAGCCGATGAAGCTAATTTGCCGATACCAAATGCAGCACCGAATACTGTAAATCCTGCACCTAAGCCCGCTGCCAAATATGCTAATGCGGTTGGTTCCATATCACATCTCCAATGTAGTTAGATAAACAAATAATAATAAAAATTTTATGCATGATGTCCATGTTCTTCGTGACCATGATCACCGATGGCTAAGCCAACAAATATTGATGTCAACATTGTAAAAATATAAGCCTGCAAGAAGCAAACTAATAATTCCAATGAATAAACAAACAATGATACACCGGTTACTGCCGGAGAAATATATAAATTCTTGAAGTAGAATATCAATCCTAAAAGCGAAAATAACACGGCGTGGCCTGCTGTCATATTCGCAAAAAGACGAACTGTGAGTGCAAATGGTTTAATAAATAAACCTGCTACTTCGATTGGTATCATAATAAAGAATAGCCACCAAGGAGCGCCTCCAAGCAAGTGCTTAAACCATGCTCCAATACCACTCACTAATACTGCAGTAATATTGACTACCAAAAATGCACTTATTGCTAAGGCTGCGGTTACTGGTACTGCTCCGGTTGCGGTGTGCCCGCCTGGCAATAAACCAATTAAATTCAATATTAAGATAAAGAAAAATAACCCAATAAAATAGGGAAGCAGTTTGTCTGCGGTTTTTACTCCGGGTATATTTGGTCTTACTATTTCGTCGCGAACGTAAAGATAGCCCATCTCAATAACATTTTGCAAACCTTTAGGTGCGCTAATCGGGTTCTTTTTATATTTGCGACCGACAAGTCCAAAAATAAACAAAAGAAGCAAAATACCAATCCACTGGAATACTACAAGATTTGTAATTGATAAGTCTAATGCAGGGGATTGTCCGTCGGATGTTCTTACAATTTTGCCATGACCATGAGTTGTAAATAAGCCTGCTTCTTTCATCGATTGAGGAGAAGAGTATATATGCAGACCATTATCGACGAGAATCACTGGCAAATCGGTAATATGCATCGGTCCAATATAAAGACCTGGATGATCTCCTAATTCAGCAAAAATCTGACTAAAAACATCTTGCTTGCCTTCTGCATGCTCGTTTGCAGCACCGTGAGCCGAAGCATCAACTTCTTTATGATGAGTATTTTCCGCGTGTGTAGAAGCTTCGTTGTGTCCATTTTCCGAACCAACGCTATTTGTCGCTAAACTTGACGAAAGGTATTCATACGCCATATAATCAACCTTATAATGTGTATTCTCGTGCAAATTACATTTTTTATTTAATTTATCAAAAAACAATCAATTTAGATTTGTTTTTCAGTTTCTTGCAAACTTATTTTATGAATATATATAATTTCAAAAATAATACCTATAAAATAAGAAACAAAAAGACTAATCAAAAACGAAAAGTATTGAATTGAAGAAAATTTTATCAACAAATAAGATATTACACTAATAAATAGAATTCGAATAGACATCGATAATACAATATTTCTGTAAAATTTCTCCCATACATTCTTTTTATTTTTGATGGCTATCAGTGTAGCAATCGTAATGCTAACAATTGAAAGAGTCAATCCGATGACTACCGATATAATTACATTTATTGCCATTTTTGCCAAAAAACTTTTAAAAAATCGTTCATTAGTCCAATTTATTGTATTTCTACATTAAATTTTCATTTTTATTTTTCCACATAGAGTCTGCATCATTTGCAATTAACTAAATAATTAATAGCTACTTGACTAATAATTAGCTTTAATATTATAATTAGCTTAAATTTTTTTTAGATTTGTTGCTTTTGTAAAAATTTTGTAAAATTAAGTTTGAGTATTAACGTATTATTGAAAAAGTAAAAAAATTGTATTGGGCATATGTCGTTAATTGAATCATTGATAGAAACACAAGAATTCGCGACTCTGCCGCCTGTAGCGGCTAGAGTGCTTTCTTTGTTGGAGGATGAAAATATCGATATCCGCGATATTTCTAAGGTTATCGAAACCGATCCTTCGCTTACTTTAAAACTTCTAAGGGTTGCAAATTCTCCTCTTTATGCTACCAGAACCGAGGTTAGTTCTATTCATCAAGCAATAATAACACTTGGATTGAATAGATTGACTAACATCGTTTTAGGGGTTTCGATTTTTTCTAAGTTTTTGATGTCATCTCAAAAAATGGCTGCAGAGCTTATGGAAAAATTTTGGTGGCATGCTTCATGCACAGGTATGGTTTCTAAATCTTTAGCTGTCAAGGTTAATCGATTTTATAAAGAAAATGAATTTATCGGTGGTTTGCT
>JAUQWR010000427.1 GCA_030835065.1 Candidatus Kapaibacterium sp. | reverse complement strand
ACAAGTAATTCGCTCAATCCAATAAATCCGCTGAATGGACCACGCAGATCGTGTGCAATTATCGAGAAGAACTTATCTTTTGAGGCGATTACTTGCTCGAGTTCTTGCTGGTATTCTGTGAGCTGTTTGTTGTAGTTGATTATAGCATCTTTAGAAAATTTTAAATCAAGATGATTTTTGACACGACTAAGCAATTCTATGGCATTAAATGGTTTAGTTACATAATCGACAGCACCGAGTCTGAAACCTTTTACTATATCTTCTGTTTCGACTTTGCCCGATAGAAAAATAACTGGTATAGAAGCTGTAGCAAGATTTGATTTTAGACGCTCACATACTTCAAATCCATCCATATCCGGCATCATAATATCCAATAGTATTAAGTCAGGTAAAGTGTTTTCGACAACTGAAAGAGCCTGATTGCCTCCTGAAGCAAAAGCAATTTGATAGCCTTCAGTATTTAATATACTGCTCAATACCTGAAGGTTTTTGGGTATGTCGTCCACTATAAGTATTAATGGTGCTTGTTCTTGTTTTGTTATTGGTTCCATATTCTGCCTAATTTATTTATTTTTATATGATTTCAGATTGTTTATCAAATCGGGATATAGAGACAAAGTTTTTTGTATCTTATCCAATTCGAAATTGTTGCATTGATTGAAAAGCTTTTCGCCAAATTGTTTAACATTGAGCTGCTCGAAATTGACACCTAAAGTTTCGACCTTTTTGGCAAAAGACTTAATATTTGATATAATCATTTGCTTGCTTACTTGCTCCCATTCAGGTTTTAGTATAAGCTCGAGATTTTCAATAAGCTCATTGATTGCACAGCTTGACGATACACCTGATTCTTCTAATACTTCATCAAGTTTGAGATTATATTTAATATATTTACTTTGTATTGTTTCGCTTTGAACAATCAATTGCTTAAATATTTCAAGCAATTGCATTTCATTTTTATCTTCAATAATTACATCATAATATTTCTTTTCTTGAATATTAGCTGAAGATAAACCGAGAAGAGGCATTTTTATTGGCTTTTCTCCGAATTTTAAAGTTTGAAGTAATATTGTATCGTTTGCCAGCTTCCCATCGATAATAATCAAAATTGGAGATTTTGAGTTTATCAATTCTAAAAATTGATGTTTGTTTTTGGTATAAATCAAAAATGCTTTTAACTGGTTGGCTACTGATTCAAGCACAGGATGCTTTGTAGATAAACTTAGCATTACAATATTTGGTTTAGTATTCCAATAATTTGAAATATTAGCGAGATTATAATTCTTGATTTCGTTGTTGAACTTAATATTTTTGAACGAAATAGTAAATATTGTGCCTTGCGATTCTTTTGTTTCTAAATGAATCGAACCATTTAATAGCTCTGTTAGTTTGTGAATAAGAGCTAAACCGGTGCCAATTCCTGAGAAATTTTTAGAAGTCCTGGATTTAATAAATGGTTTAAACAAATCAGGTTTCATTTCATCGCTGATACCCTCGCCAGTGTCAGCTACAATTAAATTTAGATCCAAAGTATTAGAATCGAAATCAATTTTGCCAGCTTTGAAGCTAATATTAATTGAACCGTAATTAGTAAATTTGATTGCGTTATCTGCTAAATTTATAATGATTTGCGATAATAATTTTTCATCAATTAAAATATCTAAAGGAAGTCTTTCATCCACAAAAAACTCAAACTGAAGAGATTTTTGGGCAGCCAAAGGAGCACAAGAATCAAATAAGTCTTTTGATAGATCGAATAAATTTATTGGTAGAGTGTTTGGAATTAATTTTCCGGCCTCAATCTTTGATAAGTCAATTATATCATTAATAATATCAAGAAGAGTTTTACCGGAGTTTCTAATGCTATTTATGTAATTAGTTTGCCT
>JAUQWR010000426.1 GCA_030835065.1 Candidatus Kapaibacterium sp. | reverse complement strand
GAATAATATAAACTAATATCATTATATAAAGTCAGTATTACAAAAGTAAATGCGAACAAAACAAATACCATAGGTAAAATTGGATAGCCAATCACTTTATATGGTCTATGTGCATCAGGCCTTTTCTTTCTTAATACAAATACGCCCATAGCACCAAATGCATAGAAAATCCAACTTACAAAAATCAACATATCCGTAAGTATATCAAAAGTACCACTAATTACAAGCATGGATGCCCAAAATGCTTGTATAAACAAAGCATTAGCCGGTGTTCTAAATTTTGGATGAAGATTGGCAATAGGCGAAAAAAACATTTTTCGCTCTGCCATTGCAAAATACACACGAGCACTTACCATAATGGTTCCATTCGAAGTGCCAAATGTTGAAATCATTACTGCCATTGCTACAAATGCACCACCGATTGCACCCATAGCTTTTCTGGCAGCATCTGCAGCTACTAATGTTGATTTAGACATTTCGTCGATAGGCAATACATATAGGAATGCCATATTAATCAAAAGATAAACTGCAATAATTATTATTGTACCGAAAGTCAATGCAAGTGGTATAGTTCTTTGTGGATTTTTTACTTCACCTGCTATATAAGTAATATTATTCCATCCGTCATAAGCCCAAAACGCAGCAGAAAATGCAGCTACAATCCCTGCGAAAAACGAAAAATCGCCTGATGCAAACCTTACAGAATCACTTGTATAATTGCCCCAATTTCCATCAGCAATAAAGAAACAAGCAAATACTAAAACTAAAATGGCAGCTACCTTGGCTACAGAAAAGAATGCAGATACTCTTCCACCTAGCTTCACACCAAAAAAATTCACTATAGACAAAGAATTGATAAGCAATATAGTTAGCACCTTTACGCCAATATTTTCTAAAGGATAAATATGCCCAATAAATGGGATAAACAAATCCCAAGCCCGCTCTATCTCAGGTGCAAACCTAGGCAACTGTATAAAATACTGTGTATATTCAGAAAATACATAAGTTATTGAAGCAATAGATCCAGTTTGAATTACTGCAAAAATTGACCAACCATATAAATATGCTGTCAATTCGCCATACATTTCTTTGAAAAATATATAATGCCCGCCAGTTGCAGTAATCATTCCTGCAATCTCAGCATTTGTCAGTGCTCCGAATAATGTAACTAATCCGGTTATTACCCAAATAGCCATCATTACTTCTGGAGATCCTACATTCAAAGCCATTAATGCCGGCTTCTTAAATATTCCGGAACCTATTACTGCCCCGACTACTATTGCTGTTGTTGTAAACAATCCGAGCTGTGCCAACATCTTTGGCTGTGTACTATTGTTCTGCATATTACCTTTCTTTTATTTCAACTAATTTAATTTAAAAAATATTATCCTGTTAATAAATTAATTATTGTTTATTTTCATAAACTAATTTTTAATTATCATTCTTATAACTCATGCTATTAGTTTTAGGTTAGCTTAATTTTTTTTCTTAGTTTAGCAATTTTATGAATAATTGTTTTCAAAATATTATGGAAATGACTGAAACATATAAACTATATATCGAAACCTACGGCTGCCAGATGAATTTGAACGATACCGAAATTGTTTCGGGTATTATGCGCGAACATGGCTGGGAAACTACCGATAATATAGATAATGCCGATGCGGTTCTGCTCAATACTTGCTCGGTCAGAGAAAATGCTGAATCTAGAATTTTTAAGCGCCTTACTCATTTTTCTCAAAAATTTAAAAAGAGAAAAAACAAGCTGATTGTTGGAGTAATAGGTTGCATGGCGGAAAGATTTAACGAAAGACTTATAGATATTCAAGATATAGTTAGTATTGTTGTCGGACCCGATGAATATAGAAAGCTTCCCATTCTTCTTGAGCATGCTATGGGCGGAGTAAAAGGTGTTGCTGTCGAGCTTAGCAAAGTAGAAACCTACGAAGACATTATCCCTTTGCGTACTGATGGTGTTAATGCCTGGCTATCTATTATGAGAGGATGCAACAATTTCTGCTCCTATTGTGTTGTGCCCTATACAAGAGGACGTGAACGCTCACGCTCTCATACTTCTATTGTCGAAGAAGTTGCTTCGCTTGCTGCAAAAGGTTTCAAAGAAATCACTCTGCTGGGCCAAAACGTGAATAGCTACCACGATAAAGAATTAAACAAAGATTTTGCCGATCTAATTTCTGATTGTGCTATTGCTGTGCCTCAGGTTAGAATTAGATACACTACTTCGCATCCTCGCGATATGAGTGATAGGTTGATAGAAGTAATGGCTTCGCATGATAATATTTGCAAACACATTCACCTGCCTGTTCAAAGCGGTTCGGATAGAGTTCTGAAAATGATGAACAGAGGCTATAATCGTGAACATTACCTTGGCAGAATTTCAAAAATTCGCGAACTCATGCCTAATATTGCTATCACTACAGATATTATTGCTGGATTTCCGGGCGAAACTTTAGAAGATCACCAACTTACTTTAAGCTTGCTCCAAGAAGTAAAATATTCAGGTGCATTTATGTTTAAGTATTCTCCTCGCGAAAATACAAAAGCATTTGATATGCCTGATGATATTCCTGAAGAAGAAAAACTTAGAAGATTGAATGAAATTATTGACTTGCAAAATAAAATTGCTAAGGAAATTAATCATCACGAAAAAGGCAACATACACAGAGTATTAGTCGAATGCCCAAGCAAGAGAAATCCGGAAGATTGGATGGGACGCTCCGATACAAACAAAGTAGTAATTTTTCCTAATCCTGATGCAAAATTTTCGCAAGGCGACTATGTGAATGTAAAAATCAAGCGATCTAGCTCTGCTACTTTATTTGGCGAGATTGTCGAATAATTGCACAAAAATATCCGTTTATAAAAATCATGATAAATTAATTGATCATGATTTTTTTATAATTTATTCATAAATCTTTATATTAGTTTTTATGATAATTTTCATTACAAAGACTAAAGAACTCTGATTCAAAGCAAGTCCGTCACTACAAAAACTCTATATAATACAATAGTTTTCTAATAATTTATTTAATAATTTGTTGAGAATAAAAATTTAAAAGCATTTTTTAAATTAATTTTCAAAATAATTCAAAGTTTTCCACAAATAATTGAAACTTAATAAAAATGCCTGCGTAATATTGAATGTAAGTTGATTGATTTTGTAATTTTAATTGGGTGTATAAATGAAAAAGATATTATTAAGCAGTATATTTGCAGTATTAATGACTGTATTATTTTCCAATCAAATTTTTGCAGCAGACACAGTAAAAGAAGCAAAAATCAAAACAAGTGCATTTTCTTGGATGTGCAAGAATAAGATAGAATCTGCAGTAAAAGATTTTGATGGTGTCAAATCCGCAGATTTAAACTTGGAAGAGAAAGTTTTAACTGTTAAATTTGATGAAACAAAAATAGACGTAGAAAAAATTTCGCAAAAAATAAAAGACCTTGGCTATACAGCAGAGTATATAAAAGAAAAGCCTGCTGATAATAAAGCAGGCGATAAAAACTCAGGTGAAAAAAACCTGATGTCAAATTAAAATATTAATCCCATAACCAATCCTTTATAAGGATTAGTTTTGCCCCGGATTGAGAGACTCCGGGGCAATTTTTTTTTTATTTGGACCATATTTCAATCAAATTATCTGCATCCTTTGGAACATTAGGATTTGCATTCTTTTCGCTTATAGGATATGACCATCTGATAGGTACTTCGCCATTAGGCAAAGTCTTTGTTCTGCGCATATCATGATAAGCTTGACCTTCGAGGAATAATTGGATAAATTTTTGTTTCAAAATTTCACCAATTTTATCATTGCCAGTATAGTTTGCCAATCCGGCTTGAGTACGGATTACGTTTAATTCTCCGCTGCCATCGCCACCGGTACGTTCTTTACATTCAGCCATAATCAACAATGTTTCGTCACGGCTGATAAGTGGGAACCAAACTCCATAGCCAGCATATTTATTCATCGAAACTATCAATTCAGTATTTGATTCTGCTGGATTTGTAGCTTCTTCAAATTGTGCATAGCCCCAATAGTTGCCTGCATCATTCGATTTGAAATATTCAGCAAGACGTGAATCGCCTGCTTCAGCTTTCAACAAATCTACCAATGTCTTTTCGCCACGAATTGGTTCGCCAGCTTCTGTCAAGCTCCAGTGACCCCAAGGAGAATACTGACCTGCTTGTTCAAAATAAGGACCAAAAAGATCATTTCCTTCGCCTTTAGCTTGAATACCTGATTGAGCAGCAGCCAATGCTTTAGCGTAATCAGAAAGATGCAAGTAATAACGAGCTTTTAGTGAATTGACAGCAGCAGTCCATTTTGCACCATCACCGCCATAGTTAAGGTCTTGCTCTAAATCTGTTGTATTTTTGAAATGCTCGATTGCTTCATCAAACAATTTTATTGCTTCATTATAAGCATCTCTTTGTTTTACAAATTTTGGAGCTTCCAATCCTTTGATTTCAATCGGAATTGAACCATAAAAAGCAGCTAATTCAGCCAGCATAAGACCTTTGTAAGTCTTAGCAATACCAAGAAAAGTAGAGCGATATTTATCAGTTTCAGTACCAAAACTTACTTCAGGAGTATATTTAATAATATCGTTTGCAATTCTGATACCACGATATGCAATCAACCACATATCATTTACCGGACCATCTTCTTCCATAGCATAAGAGTTCCAAGCTACAGGTTGAGATCTACCCAAACCATCAGGAGCACACATTTGCTGTGTCCAAATAGATGTAACTCTAGACCTATCGCCAGAATAAAAATCTGCAACAGCAGTTTGCAAAGCTACAGTCAATGCTTTAATACCTTCAGCAGATTTAATATTTTCTTCGTTAATCGCATTTGGCGAATTATTGACGTTGTCATCAATTCCGCAGGAAGCTAAAATTCCGGCTAAAAGAAGTAATGCGGAAAAAATCTTCAAGTTTATTTTATTCAATGCTTTCATTTTTGCCTCCTATTAATATACGATTGATATACCGAATCTGTATGAACGAATTTGAGGTAGTGTAAAGTAGTCAAATCCGCGGCCTTCAGCTGCAGAGAAGGTATTTACTTCCGGATCATATCCATCATAGTCTGTAATTGTAAATAAGTTACGTGCCGAGAAGGAGAATAATACTGCTTGTACATTCCAATCTGTCAATCCTTTCCAACGGTATTCGAATGTTACTTCACGCAATTTAATAAATGTACCATCTTGAATATGTGATT
>JAUQWR010000425.1 GCA_030835065.1 Candidatus Kapaibacterium sp. | reverse complement strand
AAACTAAACTTTTTCATTTCAGTTCCTCAATGATTACTTGGTACTGTTCTTTTTCTTCATTATAAATCAAATTATAATGAATTTTATTGATTAATTTTTCAAATAATACAATATTATGCACCCAAGGTCTATATTGTTTATTCAACACATTGCCGTTTTTATCAACTTCATAAATTAAATTAGAATAAATTCTTTTACTTTTATTTATAACTTTTGTTAAAACCATGAAATTTCCATTATCGAGAATGTCAATATTATCATAGAATTTTTTGAATAATGTATCTGATGAATCATTACCCGGGCTGAAATAATCATTGTCATTATATTGCTTAAATTTTATATTTATATAGGTAGAATCAGACAAATTATAAATTCTATTACTTAAATCAAATGCAAAATAAAGATTATTATTATTAATAATAAAATCTTTTTTTCGATATTGTATTGGTTTATCAGCACACGCTATTTCCTTCGGGTAATTAATAAAATCTATCACTTTCCAATTTGATAAATCAATAGTTGCAGCCAGAATATTACATAAATGATTTGTAACAAAAGTACGAGTAGAAAATGTCAAGGTATTATTTATTTTGTTTAGTACTAAAGATGAATTATCGACTAATAGTGAATCATTAAAAGGGAAGTATAAAGCTTTTTTTATTTTATTATTTTTTATATCGTAAAATATATTCATTAGTGCAATTTCTTTGGTAATTTTTCTTTCTTCCTGCAAATCATAGTTAGCTGCCAACATATTATAATCAACACAAAAAACAAAAATTGAATCGTTAATTTTCAATACTTTATTAATATTTCGAGGACAATTTCTAATAAAAACTGAACTATCGATTAAATCGCCATTTGTAGGCTGACCGAAATACAATAACAACTCATTATAATTGAGATATTTAAATTCATATTTGCTTAACTCGGGTACATATTTGGAAAATGGCATGAAATTATTTGCTATAGTATCTATTAGATCTAAAGGGATTTCATAAGAGAAAACATTCTTACCGGACTTATTATACATATAAATTTCGGATGTAGAGGTTCCAAGTACAAACAATGAATCATCAATCACTTCAAAGTAGTTTGGAGACAAGATAATCGAATTATTTTCTTCAAGTATTATAGTGTTATTTAAACAATAACTTTTGCAATATGTAGAAAATACAATCATTGTAATTATAAAAGCAATATTGATTATTTTCATTTTATTTCCTATTTATTTGAGCAAATCATCATTAAATAACAATGATTTGCTCATATCAGTATATTTGTTATTCTGTAAATAATTCTAATTCTATTGGTTCAACATTAGTAGTAGAATTAGTACTATTAAACTCATGGAAAGTAGTTTCATTAGGAATAGTCTCAGGCAATGGAGAAAGAAGTTCATTTGTATAAACATACAAAGTTTTCCTCGATTCAGTTATATAATAACATAAATAAGGTTCAGGTATACATTTAAAAGATACATTTGTAACTAAACCATTGGCATCCTTAGTTTCAACCAAATCAGCAACCTTACCACTAGCCATCTGAGAAGTACTACTCCAATTTCAACCATTTGGAGCTACATAAACATTTAATGCTTTTCTATTCATTGCAAAATGCAAATAGTGAAAATATTTATTATTAATTCTGGCAATAAATTATTATGAACCTCACCACTGGTTAATACATTAAATAACAATCATAAAACCTCCAATTTATTGTAAATAAAAATTATTATTTAAATTGTTTAAGATTGTACAAATTTTTAATGAGAAATAAAATTGATATTAATATTACTTTTGCTTTAAAAAATCTCCGTTATCCAGGATAAAAAAATATTCAAACAACTTTTTAAATTTATATAAATAAATTGCTTAATTTAAAACATAAATGAACAATTACAACTTCTTATCCAAAGATAATCATTGTTTTATATTATTGCAAGAATTATTTTAATCTATTTTTAAAATATAGTTATTTATATTATCAAAGACTAAAACTTGAAATTCATCTGAACCATTTTTATGCAAAATGATATTACAATTATTCTTATTCAAAAACAAATCATAATTTTCAATCTTTATAATTTCTTTTTGAGTTTTTGGATTTAGTATTTTAATTGTTACTTTTTGACTATTGAAAGCATAAGGATCAATATTGAGTTTCAGCGTATCATCGCTAATTATTGCTTTAATCGGCATTGGATTATGCGGATTAGCTTGTTTGTCGATTGTCATATCTTTGAAAAACACTTTATTATCCCACTCATAAATCATAAATTTGATTGTACCCATTACTGTACGTCCGCGTAGCAGCCATGGAATAGGATCATTAGCAGATTTAAGCGAAAAATCGTTAATACAATCGAACATATCCAATTTTGATTTTGAATCTTTTGAAAAAGTATTTATCAAATTCCAATTGTCAGAGTCTTTGCTCCATTTGAAATATTTAATTGTTTGGTCGCAATCTAACTTTATCATCGAAACAATATCAGATTTGATATTGTAAGTTTTAATCATCCATGCTTTATTCGGCTTGTTTTCGCATACAGATTCTTCAAAAAAGCGAGCATATTCATTACATTGGCAATTTTCACGAGTTTTTGAAAATGCCGAAATTGATAATAGAATCGAAAATGCAAATAAAAAAATACTTTTCATATATACTCCGAATAAATAATTAGCGAATCGCAAAAAATTGTATTTCAAAATTTTATTAAATTATAAAATTTTGATAAATTGAACATTATTAATGTTAATAACAATCAAAAATGAATACAATTAACAACGAATACA
>JAUQWR010000424.1 GCA_030835065.1 Candidatus Kapaibacterium sp. | reverse complement strand
TCATTCGCCTGCAATACAGATGATGCTATATGCCGATGAGCATATAATAAATTTTCAAGTGAAGAATTATTTCGATGCAGATTCTTCAAATATCGAAGATTCGTTCGGAATTGGGCTTAAAAATGTGAAAAGAAGATTAGAGCTTATCTATCCTGAAACACACAAGTTCGATATAATGGTAAACGAAAATGAGTTTATTGCAACGATTATAATGGAGAACAAACATGGAAATTAATGCTGTTGCAATTGATGACGAGCCGCTCGCTCTGGAAATAATTCAATCTTATTGCTCAAAAATTCAAAATTTGGATTTGAAAGCCAGCTTTACCGATCCAATTGAAGGATTGCAATATTTAAAATCAACTCAAGTTGATTTGCTTTTTCTGGATATTCATATGAAAGATCTCAATGGTATCCAGTTGTTATCGATTTTGCCAAACAAACCAATGGTTATCTTTACTTCTGCTTATGACAAATATGCTTTGAAAGGATTTGAACTCGACGTAGTAGATTTTTTGCTAAAACCAATTCCTTTTGATAGATTCCTAATTTCAATTGATAAAACCATTGAAAGATTGAAACGGAAAAATCAAAGTAATAATACTGTCAATAATACATTGAACGATACTAATATTGGTAATTATTGTTTTGTAAAAGCAGATCACAAACTAAAGAAAGTATTTTTTGATGATATACTATATATTGAAGGTATGGGCGATTATTTGAAAATTGTAACTGAAAATCAAAAAATTATGACACTTAATAATTTTAAAAAATTTGAAACTGTTTTGCCCGAATCTAAGTTTTGCAGGGTGCATAAGTCATATATTGTGGCATTAGATAAGATTAACAACATCGAAAAGAATAAGATTTTTATAGGAATTAATGAGATTCCAATAAGTGAAAAATATAGAGCAGCATTTTTTGAGAAATTAGACAAAATGATAGTGCAATAAACTAGCGATAATAACTGTAGATATCATTTATATCGACAGCAATAATTGCATCGTAGCCTCCATAACTCATGTCTTTATAATAAATAAAACAGACAAATTGATGAGCAGAGCTAGAAGAATTTCCTTCAAATTCGTCTGTCGAAAATTCTATGACTCTATTTTCATCATAAATCAATTTGCCGCTAGCATAAAGATAATCATGAACACCACGTCGCACCCATTGCCTTAACTTATAAAATCTTTCTTCTTCGTCCCAATACATCTGCCAGTTTTTATCAGGTTTCCAATTGTTAAAAGAGCCAACAACAAAAACATCATGCTTGCTAATATGCCCATCAGGATCTAAAAGAAATTCAATTAAAACGTAATCATCGATTGCTGAAGAAACAGTACGAGTATTCATTGCGCCTTCATTATCGTATTCGGTGAAACTTCCATTACGAATAAAATCAGAGAAAGGCAGCCTCACAGCATCGCCTCCTCTTGGAAATTGAGCATAATTCATCATATAAAGCACTCTGTATTCATTTTCGGCAGGCACACCAAGCGCTCTGAACAATTTTCTGACTTTATAAAATCCACTAATGCTTGTTTCAGGTGGATATCTAAGATGCTCGTTGCTTAAATTTAAATCATTGCGTTGACTGCAATAATAAGGCTCAAACCAACGATGCTTTCTATAAAAAACGGCGCTTGAAAATGAATTGTCGAGTAGCAGCTCTGAAGAATTGACTACTGCTTCGAGTGTATAACTAGTGCGAGTAACATTAAACTGGCTGTTGTAAATATCAGTGTACATATTTAGAAAACAATCT
>JAUQWR010000423.1 GCA_030835065.1 Candidatus Kapaibacterium sp. | reverse complement strand
CCATAATTATAATAAGCTTTAGACAATACCAAATCATTTATATATTTTCGTGTAGTCAATCTTTTTAGCAATTCAAGCCCAGCTTGGTAATTGCCCCTATCAATCAAATTTCTTGCATTTTCTAGTTCCGGCATCAAATCATCTTCTTCAAAACAAATTCGAGCTTGCACAAAATATGGTGTAATTGTCTCTTTAAATTGTGCAGCAATCGATTCGCAGCAATTATTATACATCATTTCTTTATCGAAAAGATGATTTATATTTATTTTTGATTCATATATTATTGATTTTTTATCAACATAAGAGCTGCTAAAATCTCTTAAAGTAATCAATTGACTAGTCTTTACATCGATAATCTTTATAGAAGCTACAACTCTATAGACTGCATTAATATATTGTTTTTTTACAACAGCTTTTTTGTCAGTCGAATCTATATAAACATCCCCATAGTTGAGCAAAAACTCATCTTCAATTACTCTTCCAACCAATATCAAATCAGCAGAAATGCCACTAAAATACCTATTATACATATCTTGATTATAGTTGAAATAATCATCTCCTAATTGCTTTTCGGCGAGAGTAGCCATCAAATTTTCTCTATCAAGCACTTTCAATTGTCCTGAGTTGAGAATTGCTCTTTGAATTTTATCACTCATTTTATAACTATGCACATCAGGTTTTCCATACTTCGACATAAAATTAAGACATGCAATAGAGTTATAAGCTACAAGATTGATTGGAGCTGGTCTCTTTACATTCATTTTCAGACACTGCAGACATGAACTTAGAAAAAAAGCTGAAATAAAAAGCAAGAGATAAATTTTGATTTTGTAGATAATTTTCATATTTCACCATATATATTTCGTTTATATATAACAACGAAGCAATTGAAAACAAGTTTCTTTGTCACAACAAGATAAGCAAAAAGAAGTATAAAACAAAAAAATCCCGACAAAATCGGGATTTTTCGTACTTTTTATTGAAATATAAGTTTTAGTTAATAAAATACATTTTGCACACAAATTGGTATGAATCTACCGTCTTTTTGCGCATATGGGTTGCAACATTTGATCACTCTTCCAAATTCAAAATTATAGGCGTCCATAAAATGATGAATAAAGATAGCTTTCATATTGCTCATTCCAAGCTTTAATGAAGATTTTCTATTATATCCGCAAGTATTTAACTCTCTTAATATTTTTTGAATTCTAGTAATTACTCTATCATTCAAATCGCTAGAATCCGCAGCAGACCATAATTGATAAAGTCTATCCTTAATTAAAGAAAAACCATCATAGTCTAAGCCTGGTAATGTTTTATTAGAAATTGTGTCCAAAAAATTTTCTTTTCCTAAAAAGTCAATTAATGAATAATAATTCCCATCTTCGCCATTAATATAGTAAGACAATGCAAAACACGAATAGTGCGAGCATGGCAATGGAATAAAATCACCTTTTTTAATATATTTACTTTTTTCTAATTCGTGTACAACATCTGAGATAGTATAACGATGAGATATATCAAAATTTGCTGCTGAACCTGTAAAACAAAGTGGTTGAATCATAAGACTTAACGCAGATGATTCGAATAAGAAATCTGACAATTTTTGTATTTCATTATCATTTAAATTTTTTGCGATTGTTGCTACCAAAGAGAAAGGTATATTCTCCTTACTCAAAATATTGATCAATTCAACTTTTTGATCTAATAAATCTTCACCTCTCATTTTTAAATATGTTTCCCGCGAAAATCCATCAAATTGAATTGCTGCAATAGCACCGCTATCCTTGAATTTTTGTCTAAATTCTATGTCTTTTAATAGTTTTAGTCCATTAGTTGACACTGTAGTTTGAGCAATATTTTTTTTATTGCATAAATTAATAAACTCAATAATATTAGGATGAAGTGTTGGTTCTCCTCCACTTAAATTTATCACATCTAAATTCTCTTCTGATGCAATAAGATTGTCGATAATTTTTTCAAATTCACTATAAGTATAAAAATAATTATCCTGATCTTTTTTTAAACAAACCGGACATACCAAATCGCATACACTCGTGATTTCAATAACAGGCAAACAAACATGTTGTTGGTGCTCGGGGCAAAAACCACAAGAATCTGGACATCCTTTATAATCGCTTACCGAATATTTTTTTGGAGATTCCTTGGGTTTAATATATTGCAAACTATTTTCAAACCATAAAACATCACTTGAAAGTAAATCATAATTAAAACCATGATCAGGACAAAACTTTTCAAGAAAGACTTTATCCCCACTTTTAATAGCTTTAGCACTAGATCTTTTCTTGCAGATATTGCATAGAGCATCTGTATAATAGTATATATTATCTTTAATCATTTAAAATCCGTAGTTTATATTGTCTTTATCAAAATCATATTCACCTATATTTGGGTTAATATTTAAACTTGCCATTAAATAAGACTCAAATAAAACATTATTCCAATCGAAAACCTCAACTTTAATAGGCAAATTAAGTTCTTTATCGATATATAATTCAGTGATATGGCCGTAATAGCCTTTTTTATCAGGAAATATAGCTTTATATACCTTAACTTTTCTTCCGCATAGGACATTCTCTCCTAGATAAAAAAATTCAGAGTCTTTGTTTGATTTTGCCTTATAATAATTATTTTTGACGAATTTTATAATAAAACCGATATCTGATTCTAATATACTATGCCTATTACCTTTCATAGCGGTAGAGCCGGTCGGATCAAGCTTTACTGTTATAATTTTTAACAATCCACCCTTGTGTGCCAAAACTTTGTAGTTATATTTTTTACCTGCATAAAGAGCCTCGGTTCCCTCTTTATCGCCTTCATTCCATTTTAAATAGTAAAAATCGGGTTTAAAATGTTTATATGTTATATTGTTTTCGATTACTAATTTCCCATCAATAAGTTCTTTTTTATATAAAGTGCATGTATATTTAGAAATTTTTGAATAGGCTTCATCTACAGACTTGATCATATTATCAAACTCATTGACTTTTGGTTTTTGAGTATTAGATGAAAAAACCGAAAATGTAATCAAAAATAATGTAGATATATAAAAAGCTTTTTTCCTCATTTTGCTTAAACCTCAATCCAAAATCTTTCATCTTGTTGGCGGTAAATTAAATTATAAGAGCAAGCCGGAATAAAATTACCATTTTCATCAGGGACAATATCTCCACAAGCAGCAATACGTTCAATATCAAAATTGTCGTCGTCCATGTGGGGGTGGATTAGGATCATTTTAATTTTTCTCTCAAGAATAGACTTACGTTCTTTCTCATTAATACTTCTATCATTAGGAAATGCAGCTTCAATAAAACTCTTAAGTACTTTTATTAGCGAAGGCGATCCACCTTCAGCCCAAAGATTATTTATTCCATCAAGAAAATCTTTTGAAAAATCACTTTTGGGATTTAATATATATGAATCTCTTGTCATTTTTGATAAAATTTTCAAAGGGAATATTTTTGATAAAGATATACTTAATCCTCCATGTACTAAATAATAAGCTGCTGAATAACATAAAGGATGATAAGAAGAAAGCGGGAAAAAATCTTTGGGTTTGCATACACCTTCTTTAATTAATTCTGATTCCATATCGTCCATAGTAAGGTGTTCTCTTGGGGAATAGTTTTTGCCATTTTGACCTGTAAACGCAAGATTTTGAATTGTAATACTACAAATAAACTCTTTTTTGATATATTCTTTACAAATTTGGGCAATTTCATGTTCGTTAGTATTTTTTGCTGCTACAGCAAGCAAAGTAGTAGGAATATCATATTTTTCTAAAACATCAAGAACTCGAAGCTTTTCATTAATTATATCCCTACCATATAATTTAACCGAATTTTGTGAATTTAAGCTATCCAAAGAAAGTACTACATGAACACCATATTCTTTTAGTTTTATAGCTAGATTTTCGTCTTCTAATATTTTCAAACCATTAGTATTCATCATTAGTCTATCTATATTGTAGTCTTTGCATAAATCAAATATTTCAAAAAGTTTTGGATGCAAAGTAGGCTCTCCACCCGTTAAATCTAAAATATCAATTTTGCCATTTTTTGCGATAAGATTATCTAATATTTGCTTAGTATCTTCGATAGTTTTATAATATTTTTTATCTTGACGATTATAAGTAAAGCATTT
>JAUQWR010000422.1 GCA_030835065.1 Candidatus Kapaibacterium sp. | reverse complement strand
ATGGATGATTGATAATAAAATTGAAGCATGTGGTCACCGCAGATGGATTATCGATCCATTTCTGAAATTTATTGCATTTGGCAGAGCTGATGGTGCTAGCAAAAATCAAGGAATGAACATAGCTGGTATGTCTATTTATGTAATCAGTAACGATAAACAAGACATTAGTGACTGGAATTCTGATTTTGTTGCATATCCATTCCAAAATTATCCAATAGATTTATATTATACAGATTTAGGCGAAAATTGGTACCTTTCATTTACAGCTATTTTTGACAAAACCAATTATTGGAATAACCAGGCTGTTGATTATAAATCTGCAACTATTGAAGTGAAAACAGAATCTGGACAGAAAGTAAATATTGCCAGCATTAAAACTGATAATGATGGATATGGTGTTCCAAATTGTATTAAATGGTTGCCATCAAGTGATTTGATCGAAGAAACTAAGTATTTGGTTACAATCAAAAATGTAAAATACAAAGGTAATACAAAAGATTTTTCTTATTGGTTTAAACTAACTTCAGAACCTGTAGGCAATTTACCTGAAGTCGCAACATTAAATACTCCTTCAAATGGAGCAAAAAATCAAGACACCAAAGTTACATTAAAATGGAATGCAGCTAAAGATGCAGATTCATATTATGTTATGTTGGCAATGGACTCTCAATTCGAAACAATAGTTTTCGAAGATGATGTTGTCGGCACTAGTGTAGAAGTATCCGGTCTTATTGAAGATTCAAAGTATTATTGGCAAGTATTTTCTAGAAATATGATTGGAGATGCAGATGCATCAAACATTTGGAGCTTCACTACTAAAGCAGCTGGTCCTGGCATTACCATTCTATCCAATCCTCCCAACAATGCTAGTGATATTTCTACAGTACCAAAATTGATTTGGAATAAAAATTCTAAAGCTGAATCTTATAACCTTCAAGTTTCAAATAGTAATGCTTTCTCACCAACTACATTATTTATTGATGTAAAAAGTATTGTTGATACATTTTATATTGTTCCGGCAAACAAATTGTATAAAAACTCTACCTATTATTGGAGAGTATCTGCAAAAAATTCAGTTGGAACTGGTGAATACTCAAGTATTTACACATTTAGAACAGGCAATAGCACTGATATATTCGAAGAAAGCAACAATATAGCCTGGATTTATCCAAATCCATCTTCAAATTATGCAATACTTGAATTGACTGATCAAATCGAAACTACAAATGACATAAAAATCTTTGATATTAATGGAAATGAAACTGAAATTAGTATCCAAAAAGTGGATAATAATAAATATCAACTAGATTTTGCTAGTTTAAGTAATGGAATTTATTCAGTAAGAGTACTTATTGATAATAAATATTACTATGCAAAATTAAATGTAGTTAAATAATTTTTAACGAAGAAATTCGTTTTTATCAGGTGGTTTGATTCAATCAAGCCACCTGTTTTACATAAGGAAAGATTAAATGAATATTGGCGATATAAGACATGATTACGGTAAGTTTAAATTAGACGAAAAATCTATTGCAAAAGACCCGTTTGTTCAGTTTAAAATTTGGTTTGATGATGCTGTTGCAGCCGATTATAAAGATCCAAATGCTATGGCTGTATCTACTGTTGATGCTCATGGCAGACCATCTTCCCGAATTGTTTTATTAAAAGGTTTCGATCAAAATGGTTTCGTTTTTTATACAAATTACGAAAGCCAAAAAGGTAGTGAATTAAGTGTTAATAATTTTGCATCAATTCTATTCTTTTGGGACAAACACGAAAGACAAATTAGAATTGATGGTAAAGTAGAAAAAACCAGCACGGAAGAGTCGGATAAATATTTTCAAAGCCGACCTTATACTAGCAGAATCGGTGCTTGGGCTTCCGAGCAAAGCTCTGTGCTCAAAAGCAGATTCACTTTAATGAGAAAAGTTGCTAAATTAATTGTTAAATATCCTACTCATGTTCCATTACCTCCTTTCTGGGGTGGCTACAGACTTGTCCCCGATAAATTCGAATTTTGGCAGGGGCGCGAAAGCCGCCTTCATGATAGATTCAAGTATAAACTTGATAATGGTATTTGGACTATTGATAGACTCTCACCATAAGGAATATATGTATGAAATTGGTTTCTTGGAATGTAAATGGAATTAGAGCCGTAACTGGTCAAAATCCTAGTAGAAGATTTGATGTAGTTACTCAAGAAAATAAATTTTTTGATTTTGTTTATAAAGAAAATCCTGATTTAATTTGTATTCAGGAGACTAAAGCTTCTCAAGATCAAATTAAGCCCGATTTAATTTCTCCTGATGGTTATTATTATTATTATAATGACTGCAAAGTTAAAAAAGGCTATTCTGGTACTGCACTATTTACTAAAACAAAGCCCATTTCTGTCAATTATGGCATTGGTATTCCAAAATTTGATGATGAAGGAAGAATTTTAATTAGTGAATTCGAACACTTTATTCATTTTGGTGTTTATTTTCCTAAAGGTTATGCTGATCATGAAAGGCTTACTTTTAAGCTAGAATTTTATGATGCTTTGACTGATTATATTAAAAATTTATTAGACCAAGGCAAATCTGTTGTTGTTGCAGGCGATTATAATACTGCTCATCATGAAATTGATCTTGCTCGACCTGATGAAAATATTGCTACTTCAGGTTTTATGCCTATTGAAAGAGAAAAACTTGATAAACTGAATGATATCGGAATGATTGATTCTTATCGCCAATTTGTCAAGGAAAATGGAAATTACACTTGGTGGTCCAATCGCGCTCGTGCTCGCGAAAGAAATGTGGGATGGAGACTGGATTATCATTTTATTAGTAATTCTCTTCTTAAATATTTAAAATCGGCTAATCAGTTTCCTGAAGTTCATGGATCTGATCACTGTCCGGTTATGGTTGAATTTGACTTCGGGAATTAGGTTGGATGAAAATAAATTTGATTAATATTGGTTGTAAAGTAAATTTTGCTGAAACTTCCAAGCTTAAAGATATTTTTGAAAAAAGAGGACACGAGATTACTGAAGATAATTCTTCAGCAGATGTTATATTAATAAATACTTGCACAGT
Source organism: Candidatus Kapaibacterium sp. (assembly GCA_030835065.1). Lineage (GTDB taxonomy): Bacteria > Bacteroidota > Ignavibacteria > Kapaibacteriales > UBA2268 > JAUQWR01. The sequence continues at coordinate 654 of JAUQWR010000422.1, read as the reverse complement.
AACAAACAAAGCAGACTCTGACTGCCGAAAAGTTATGCGCAGAGCCAGACGCGAAGCGCCTAATGCCTTTATTGGTATTTTTGGGTGCTTTGCTCAATTAAATTCTGAAGAAATTAAAGAATTTCCAGAACTTGATGCAATTTTTGGTATTAAAGAAAAATTTGAAATTCCTGATATTATAGAATCACTTGACAAAGACGGCAAATTATCTCATGATTTTATTCATAAATCTGTAAATGTATCTGATCTAAAAAATCTACATTTCGATCCTGCTTATTCTGCAGATAACGAGTCTCGTGCACGTGCTTTTCTCAAAATTCAGGATGGATGCGATTACTCCTGCACTTATTGCACTATTCCCAAAGCTAGAGGTTCAAACCGCGGAATGACTTTTAGAGATCTTCCCGAACAAATCAAATTGATTCAGCAAGCCGGATATAAAGAAGCTGTACTAACTGGTATAAATTTGGGTGAATACGAATCTCCAAGCGGTGAAAAATTTCTAGATGTGATGAAGTTTATTCGGGATAATGATTTCGGTATTAGGTTTCGTATTTCTTCGATAGAACCAAATTTATTGACTCAGGAAATGATTGAAATTGTTAAAAATTCTGAAAACTTCTGCAATCATTTTCATATTCCACTACAAAATGG
>JAUQWR010000421.1 GCA_030835065.1 Candidatus Kapaibacterium sp. | reverse complement strand
CTTGAAAGTATTCATTTTGCTGATTCAAAAACCGGATATACTTCCGGCGAAGGTTATATATATAAAAGTACAGATGGTGGTAGATCTTGGAGAAACGTTACGCCTTTTGATAATATGGTGACACTTTGGGGTACTTATTTTATAACTCCCAAAGTAGGCTTTGTGATTGGAGGTATTTGCGATGGACGCCAAAGTTTTTACAAAACAAATGATGGTGGACAGACTTGGTATGAAGCTTTTTATTATGAGCCAGGTACAAAATTGTCTGATGTGATGATGTATTCTGAGGATGGTTTAGGATATGCTTCTAGTAGTGGCTTTATTTGGCGCACTACTGATGGAGGTAAAAGTTGGTCTAAGTTTTCTAAGACTGGTGGAAATGATTGGCAGGAAGAAATTACTAATATCGGGAATTCATTTTTAGTGCCATATTCCGAAGGTTGCGACGGGGCTTCTCTTGGTAATGGTTCTGGTGGTTTTAGATTTAGTGTGGATAATGGAAAAACTTGGAGAGATTTTCGATTGCTCTATCCAACTTATGGAACATTCCTTTTTGATACCCTTAGAGGTTGGGGATGTGGTTTGAAAAACCAAATTTATTATACTTCAGATGGTGGAAAAAATTGGGTGTCAAAAAATTGTGGTATAGATCCCGGATCCGATCTTGATGATATTTGGTTTATTAATGATTCTACCGGTTGGGTTGTTGGCAATGGTGTTTATCGCATGGTGAATAAATCTTTGACTCTTCCTTCAATTTCTGCTTTGGGTCCTATTAGTTTTTGCGAAGGGGATTCTGTAGTCTTAAAATTAAATATGCCTTATAAGTATATGAAGTGGAATAATAATTCTAAAACCGACTCAATTGTAGTAAAAAAATCGGGTGATTATTATTGTTTTGCATATAATACATTCTGCGATTCTGCTACTACAAAAGTGATTCGTGTGAATGTAATTCCCAAGCCAAACGTTAGTATTTCTGCATCGGATGCAGGTCCTTATTGCGATGGGGATAGTGTCAAGCTTAGTATTAATAAACCGTTTAGTTCAATAAAATGGAGCAGTGGCGAAACTACTACATCAATTGTTGTTTATAAATCAGGTGTATATGAAGTAACGGTTGCCGACTCGACGGGCTGCCCAAATACTAGCTCTTTCAAAGTAGAATTTCATCCGCTACCTAGTCCTGAAATAAGCGTAAAAGGCAAAACCAATATTTGTAATGGTGATTCAGTCGAATTATCAGCAACTGCTGGGTATAAATCATATAGATGGTACAGAGATAAAATATCAGGAGTTATATCTACTAATAGAGTGATTGCTGCAGATGCTGAAGACAGCTATTATGTGGTTGCTGTAAATGAATTTGGCTGTGAAGGTAGTTCCCCATCCCAATTTATTGCTTTGCGTAATGATACTAATCAACTTAGTATTTTATCTATAGAAGATAAAGGAATTTTCTCTTTCGATACCGTAAATTACATGCGTTTAAACTGCAAAGAACTTTTAATTAAGAATTCCAGCACAAAACAAGCAATTATTGATAAACCATACTTGTTCTATAAAATTGCTTTTTCTATCCCTCAAAGCAGACTCCCAATTGTAATTGAACCGGGAGAATCGAAGAATTTGATGATTTGCTATTCTGCAACAGATTTGGGATGGCAACTTGATACACTTCTCCTGCCTGATATTTGTAACGATCATTACCTGCCATTAGCTGCTTATGGAGCTCCAAATACATATTCCAGCGATTCTAGATGTAATGCTGAAATAAATCTAACAACTCGCGACATCCTGAGCGGTACAAATTTTGTGGCTAATAGCCCATCACCAAATCCTTTTGTTAAAAAACTTACTATTCCAATAGCTAAAGCAATCAAACCTAATGAAAACATTAGTTTAAATGCCGGAGTTTATAACCAGTTTGGTGAGCTTGTTGCAAAAGGTATGTTCTTCGAAGAATCAATACAGTATTTGGATGCTTATAATATTTCAAAAGGAAGCATTGAGTTTGATTTAGACTCAACGATTCCTTCTGGTTTGTATATTATTAAAATTGAGTATGCAGGAAACTTTGAATACTTCAAAGTAATAAAAGAATAAAATTAGAAATTTGAAACAAAGTCGAAGCCGACAAAACGAGTAGCATGCTTAGTTTTTGTTCGGCTTTCGAGTATATCGCGGAACTGAAGCTCGAGAGTAAGTCCCGATGCGACAGAATATTTTACACTCATATTAAGTATGCCTTCGCTATTAGAAAACTTTTTATTTTTGTCATAAAAATCTGCATTATACTCAGCACAAATAGCAGCACGATAGCCAATTGATTGCTCGGCACCAAGATAAAAATTGCCACTACGGGTATCGGCAGGCGGCTCGAAAGAATAGTTGATGCCACCGTGAAGAGCAAACTCTCCAATACCATTCAAGAAGTTTTTGCTAATAGATAAATAAGCTCCTGG
>JAUQWR010000420.1 GCA_030835065.1 Candidatus Kapaibacterium sp. | reverse complement strand
TCGATAGATTCTTGATCCATATGGCTACCGCCGAATTGATTTGCTTCCCTGAAATCCCTAAAAAAGTTACTATAAACGAAGTATTAGAGATCTCGAAAATGTACTCTACTGATAAAAGCAGCCCTTTTATTAATGGTGTTCTAGATAAAATGCTCGATCTTCTTAATACTAATAACCTCTTAAATAAATCAGGTAAAGGACTAATCGAAGGTTAGTCCTTTTTTTTCTTTTTATCTTCACTTTAAAAATTATTCTTTTTTTTTTCGAATATTATTGTAATTTTACTTCAACGCACTTGTTAATTTATTTATTATAAATTATTTCTTGGTTCAATGAAGTTTAAACTGCCATATATAATATTCGAAATGCAAAATAGATGCAACCTTGATTGCGTGTATTGCTACAATTATTGGAAATCCGATAAAAATAACCTTACTCCAAAATTCTCATTTACTGATTCCATTAAAACCCTGAAAAAAGCTTACAAAAATCATTTTGTATCCAATCTAATATTTACTGGTGGCGAGCCTACACTCGAATCCAGGCTGCCAGAATTAGTACTATTTGCCAGAATGAAAGGTTCTAATGTTACTATTATCACCAATGGCAATTGGAATAATCATGATACTATTGATAATCTTATCGAATTAGGAGTAAGGAATTTGGAACTGCCATTACATTCCAATGATCCTTTTATACATGATTCTATGACTAGAATCAATGGCTCTCATTCAAATGTTTTAAAATCAATTGAATATTTAAAAAATAAAGGTATTACTCCGATTATTGATATCGTTTTATCGAAAATGAACTATGACTCATTTTTATCGACTTTGAATCTATTAAAAAGCCTGAACATCGATAAAATAATGCTTACTAGATTTAATATCGGTGGCGAAGGTATTGCGAATATCGACAAATTATTGTTGTCGCAATCTGAATTATTAAATATTTTACTCAGTGCAGATAAATTCGCTTTAAATAATAAAATTAATATCACTTCTAATGTCTGCATTCCATTCTGTATTATCAATCCTAACGAATTTAAACATTTGAATATTATATCGTGCTCTGCAAGTACTCAAAACATGCCCATTACTCTTGATTCACTTGGAAATGTTAGAATATGTAACCACTCTCCCATTATTGCCGGCAATATTTTTCATAATTCATTTCAGGAAATATTTAATTCAGATTATATAAAGAGCTGGAAAACTATTAAACCTCATTTTTGCCAAAATTGTAATGTTTATGACTATTGCAATGGTGGTTGCCGTGCTGCCTCAGAGCAGTTAGGATTGGACTTGAATCATCCCGACCCGATAATTAAGAGACTAATAAATAAGGTGGTGTAATCATGAAAAAAACAATTTATATCCCGATTATTGTTGCATTATTAACTTTAGCATTTGCGACAGTATCTGTATTGTTATATCTCAGAAAAAATGATGCAAGACTAATTAAGTATAAACTAAAAATTGGAAAATACTTGCTTTTGCTTAATGCTATGGCTGTTGGAGCTTATGCTCAAGAAGAGGAAACTTCCTGCTACTTAGTGCAAGAGGGTAAAAGATACTACATTCCTATCATTTTTTCTGTTAACCATATTAATAATTACGAACAAGATCATGATTTTAAGTCTTCTACAATTACTCCTGATATAAATCCTGAATTTAAAACTAAAAAAGGAATTGAACTGGGTCTTGGGTATAGGTATTATATTGGAGACCTTAAGACAAGCAACAAATTTGTATCTATATTACTAAATTATAAATCCACTGATTCAGAATCAAAACGATTAATTTCAAACCAAGAGTATATAGCAAAGATTATCGATAGAAAGAATGCTAATGCTTATGACAATAGATCTTATGACCAATCATCCTTTGGAGTTGATATATCTTATGCTTATCAACCTTTCCAAAGTGGTTTTTATATTTCAGGCGGCTTTTTTGCATCAAGCATATTATCGTCAAATTATTCTGAAAAAATTAATATTGTTGACAGTTCAAATTTTTTAGTTAATTCAGATATTAAAAGTTTTGAAGATGACAAAAAGACTGCTGTAATATTTAACGATGAAATTAAAAATTCAAATAATATTAATTATGGTCTGAAATTCGAAACCGGATTTGAATTTTATTTCAAAAGAGTGACATTAAATCCTAAAATTTCTTATAGCTATTCGATTAATAAGCAAATAAAAAACTATGATTGGTCGGTTCACAGTCTGAATATTGGATTAAATATAATAATAACTTTTATTTATAAAGAAGAATTTTAATAATAAATCATGAAAAAAACATTTTTTTTCATATTATTCATTGAATTTTCTGCTTTAAAAGCAGCTAATATTCTTTATTTTTTATCATCAAAGATAAAAGAGAATTATTATTTTAAACTATGCTCAAAATCTTCTTTCTATTTGTTTATATCTTTAATTATTGGGGCTGGTGCATATGCGCAAGATGATAGTATATATCATGAAGGTTTTTATTCTTATGACTATACTTATCGTAAAATAATACCAATTATTCTTTCTTTCAACCATATTAGTAATTATGAAATAAATCCAGATTTTCGATCTTCCTCTATTACACCTAATATAAATCCTCAATTTAAAACCAAGAAAGGATTTGAATTGGGGCTTGGCTACCAATATAAAATTGGAGAAAAATATTCCTCCAGCCAATCATTATGCTTCATTATTGTTTATAAAACTAGTTCTTCCGAATCAAAAGGATTAATAACTAACCAAGATTATTTGGAAAAGATAATTGATAATAAAAAGGCTATAGTATTTGATTTAAGAGCTTATGAGCAATCAAGTTTAGGTCTGGATATTTCATATCGTTTGCACCCTTTTCAAAACATTTATCTATCCGGCGGAGCTTTTGCAGGCTATTTAATTTCTTCTAATTATTCAGAAAAAATTAATGTAAAAGATAGTTCAAACTTTATTGCTAATACTGATATAAAAAATTATGAGAATAATAATAAAACAGCTGTAATTTATGATGATGAAATTGAAAATATTAATAAATTCAATTATGGTTTAAAATTTGAAACTGGTATTATATTATATTTTAACAGCATTGATATAAACCCTTCAATATCTTATAATTACTCTATTAATAAAGTAATACCTAACCTTGACTGGTCTGTGAATAGTCTTAATATTGGAATTAAAATAATTATTAACAGTTTTTTTATTTATTGATGATAAAAGAATATGAAGAAAAACCTATTTATACCGATTACTGTTGCAATTTTAACTATTGTATTTGCTATTGTATCAG
>JAUQWR010000419.1 GCA_030835065.1 Candidatus Kapaibacterium sp. | reverse complement strand
CATTAGCAATTCTGCGACCCAAGAAAGTTTCATCAATTTGGTCTGCAGGCACTAATTCAGTCAATTCGAACAAGTTAAGAATTTGTTCATCCGAAGAAAAGCCCAAAGCTCTCAAGAGAGTAGTAACAGGGAATTTCTTTTTTCTATCGATATAAGCATACATAACTTCATGGATATCAGTCGTAAATTCGACCCAAGATCCACGGAAAGGAATAATACGAGCGTTATAAATACGAGTACCGTTCGGGTGCATAGTATCATCAAAGAAAACACCGGGAGAACGGTGAATTTGGCTTACGATAACACGTTCGGCACCATTAATAATAAAGGTACCTCTAAGAGTCATAGCAGGAATATTACCAAGATAGACTTCTTGCTCGACTGATTCAATCCAGTCTTCAGAGTCTTTTTCAGCTTTGCTGGAGAGTCTTAATTTTGCTTTCAAAGGTTTAGCAAAAGTCAATTCTCTTTCGCGGCATTCATCTTCGGTATATTTCGGTTTTTCGATATAATATTCGAGAAACTCGAGCTGATAGATCGAAGAAGCATCTTCGATAGGGAAGTTATTATTAAAGGCTTGTTGCAGCCCGACATTCCTTCTTTTAGAAGGCTGAACGTATTCTTGAAGAAATTCTTCGTAAGAATGCAATTGCACGCCCAAAAGATCAGGATAGATCGGGTTCGAAGTAGAGCGCGAGAAATTCACGCGCTTACGAAGCCTAACTATACCCTCGCTCGACTCCATCAAGCGAATTTCGCTTGTGTCGTTTGTTTTATACTCTAATGGGAGGAAGGCATCATCTTCTATTTGAATTTGATCCTCGATATACTCATTATCCACTTACTACCTCCACTGATTCTTCATTTGAAAAAAATAGGATTTTTTGACATTGCTTCGTCTAGGAGCAATATCAAAAAACCCTATAATAATACTTTTTGTTTTCATTTAATTATTTTTGCTATTATATCGGTTTTTTAAAACGCCATATCAAATTACAAATCAATTACTTAGTTAGATATTCCCGAGGGAGCCGTCATAGCCGAATAATATAATGAAATAAGGGGAAGCGGTTCAATCCGCTTGCCCCTAAATCATTCAATTTTAAAGAACTACTTTAAAGTAACCTTTGCGCCAGCTTCTTCAAGTTTCTTCTTCATATCGTTAGCTTCGTCTTTTTGAGCTGCTTCTTTGATTACTTTAGGAGCTGCTTCAACTAAGTCTTTAGCTTCTTTCAAGCCTAAGCCTGTAAGTTCGCGAACAACTTTGATAACATTCAATTTATTGCCACCAACGTCAGTCAATTCAACGTCGAAATCAGTTTTTTCTTCTGCTGGAGCAGCTTCTGCAGCAGCAGGCATAGCGCCAGCCATCATAACTGGAGCAGCAGCAGTAACGCCGAATTTATCTTCTAAAGCTTTTTTAAGATCTGAAGCTTCAACAAGTGTGAGATTAGAAATCTCTTCGAGTAATTTTTCAATTTTTTCTGACATTTTATTTTCTCCTGAGAGTATTATATTCAAATTTTTCAAATTAATTAATTAAGCTGCTTTAGTTTTAGCAACTTCTTCGATAACCGAAGCGAGGTCGCGAATAACTGCATTGAGCGAGCCAACGATACCTGAAACAGGTGAATTGAGGCTTCCGAGGATACCTGCAATAAGTTCGGCTCTGGATGGCAATTTCGCGATAACGTCTAATTGCTTGCCTTCGAACAACTGACCTTCGATGAAAGCTGCTTTCAAATGCATGATATTTTCTTTATCAACGTGCGTTTTGATTACTTTTGCTGGAGCAATTGCATCATCGTAGCTCAAAACAATACCTGTCTGCCCAAAGAGCATTTTTTCAGGAATTTCGAGACCAACTTCTTTAAGAGCGCGAAGAATCAAAGTGTTTTTTGCAACTTTAAATTCTGCATCATTCTTGCGGAAGTTTTTACGAATACCGCTAATTTGCTCTACTGTAATCTTAGCAAAATCGACAAAGTAGATACCGTTAGCTTTTTTGAGCTTTTCTACCAGTTCTTCGACGATTTGTTTTTTGTTTTCGAGCGTTACCATATTACCTAAATAGATTTATTTATATTAAATTACTTTGTCGCGCAGGCAAATCGCATTGCGAAGAGAGAAGCCCCGCTACGACGAGCACGTAATAGTCGTGATTATTTTTCGGCGCCGAATGAATATTCGTTGATATTAACACTCGGACCCATTGTAGAGCAGAAATAAACGCTTTTAATGTATTTACCCTTTGCTGTTTGAGGTTTAGCTTTTTGAATGCTATTGAAGAAAGTAGTAACGTTTTCTACTAATTTTTCTGATTCAAATGAGCATTTGCCTACTGCTGCATGGATATTTCCGGTTTTGTCCACTCTAAATTCAATCTTACCTGCTTTAAGTTCTTGAACAGTTTTTGCTACATCAAATGTAACAGTACCAACTTTCGGGTTAGGCATCAAACCACGTGGACCAAGAATACGACCTAATTTACCGACTTCGCCCATAACGTCGGGAGTTGCGACTATAACATCGACATCTGCCCAACCGGCTTTAATCTTTTCGACGTATTCTTCTAAACCGGCATGATCAGCACCAGCGTCCAAAGCTTCTTTATCTTTAGGAGCTTTGCAAAGCACTAATACTCTTACAGTCTTACCGGTACCATGTGGAAGTGATACAGTCCCGCGCACCATCTGGTCGGCCTTACGAGGGTCGACACCTAAACGGATGGAAATTTCGAATGATTCATCGAACTTAGCGGTAGCAGTTTTCTTAACAACTTCAACAGCTTCGTTTACATCAAACAATTTTGTTGCGTCGTAAGATTTTAGGAGATTCCTGTACCTTTTTCCTTGTTTTTTCATGGTAAATATTCTCTTTAAAATTTTCTAAAATAATAATTAATCAACAACAGTAATACCCATTGAGCGGGCAGTACCTTTAATCATGCTGATAGCTGCTTCGAGACTTTCAGCACTCAAATCGTCTTTTTTGATATTAACGATTTCTTCGAGCTGCGCAGTAGTCACTTTGCCAACCTTTGTTTTGTGTGGTTCGGCAGAGCCTTTTGGAATACCTGCGGCTTTGATAAGCAATACAGCTGCGGGTGGCGATTTAACGATAAATGTAAATGATTTATCGGAATAAAATGTTACCACTATAGGTAAGATAGTGCCTGCTTGCTTCGAGGTTTTGGCATTGAATTGCTTTACAAATTCCATACCGTTCAAACCACGTTGACCAAATGCAGGACCTACCGGTGGTGCCATTGTAGCTTCGCCAGCTTTGAGCTGAAGCTTAAACATTCCTGCTACTTTCTTAGCCATTGTTCTTTTTACATTAGTGAATAAACTACTATTAAAAGCGTTTCGCTCTATTTCTTTCTATTTTAAATCTATATAAAAAAATTCAGATAAGCTGCTGCTTATCCGAAATTCTTAATGATTTTCTAATTCAACTTGGCTGAAGTCGAGTTCGACAGGTGTTTTTCTGCCTAAAATACCAACTTCTACCTTCATTTTTTGTTTTTCGTAATTAATTTCTTTAATAGTGCCGCTAAAAGTATTAAACGGACCATCAATTACTTTCACTGGGTCGCCCACTTGGAAAGTAGTTTCGATTGTTTGAATATCTTTGCGTTCTTCGACTCTGCCAATAATCCTATCGATTTCGGCTTTTTGGAGTGCAGTTGGTTCGTTTTTGCGACCAACAAATGCAACTACCGAAGGAAGATTAGTCAGAACATCAATTACTTTTTTATCCAAACAGGCATGAACGACAATATAGCCCGGAAGAAAGTTCTTAACTTTCGTTCTGCGCTTGCCGTTTCTTACTTCAAATACCGTTTCTTGCGGTATTATCACTTCTTTTATTCTATCGCCAAGACTCAATCTCTTGACTTCAATCTCGATCGAAGTCTTTACTCTTGATTCATGGCCTGTAAATGTACGCAATGCATACCATTTAAATTCTACCTGAGTGGTATTTTCTATCTGTTCTGCCATTTTCTGATTTTGTATTAATATTAATAAACAGCCTTCATTGCGAATGTCATCACTTGATCAATAACAAAAACAATCAAAGTCAGTATCAACGACACAACAACAACCACAGTTGTTGATTCTTTTAATTGTTCTTTATTTGGCCAAGCAACCTTTTTCATTTCAGCAACAACGTCGCCGACGAACTTTTTAATTTTAGCTACCATAACTCACGAAACCGAAAATAAAAAAAAGCTCGGCTAAGCGCCAAGCTTAACCTTAATTTGTTTAGCACGGGTGGTAGGACTCGAACCCACAGCCTACGGTTTTGGAGACCGCCACTCTACCAATTGAGCTACACCCGTGTGTTTATTTCTTTGCTTTCGAGCTGATGACCGGGATTGAACCGGTGACCTCATCCTTACCAAGGATGTGCTCTACCTACTGAGCTACATCAGCATACCTTCTGAGAGCGGGAAACGGGATTCGAACCCGCGGCCCTCAGCTTGGGAAGCTGATGCTCTACCAGCTGAGCTATTCCCGCGTCTTACAAAGACAAAAAAAGCGGATATTTGTATATCGCTTTCCTTGATAGCTCTAATCTTGTATTGCTATTTTTCGAGCGGGAGACGAGACTCGAACCCGCGACCCTCAGCTTGGAAGGCTGATGCTCTACCAACTGAGCTACTCCCGCACTTCTCGATTTATTTTGTGGGCAGGGAAGGATTCGAACCTCCGTAGGGCGTAGCCCAGCAGATTTACAGTCTGCCCCGGTTGACCGCTTCGGTACCTGCCCCCACATTTGAGCTTACAAAATTAAGCTATTTTTTTATTCTATGCAAGAAAATTTTTTAGTTTTTTTTACTTTTTTTCTTTTCTTGCTCATTTTGTCAAAGAACATTATTTAGGGACGCAAATTTAAGAATATTTTTCCACATTACAATAAAAAATTTTTATTTTTTGTTTTTTTTCTTTAACAACTTCTTTTGCCTTTTCCTAAACTTTCTATTTTTCTTGATTTACATCATTGCTTGTTTTCTTTGCTTATTCTCACTCTATCTCATTTCTTCCTTCCTTTTTTATCCTTTTTTAACAAATTTTTTGTTTGTTTGCTCTTGGATTTATTATTATTTTACGTTCCTATATTATATTATGGTGAGGTTTATGAGATTATTTCTGCTTATCTTTATTTTTTTATCAGCTTTCTTTATCAGTTATTCTAGCGAAACCCAAGTAGAAATTTATTCAAGATTCGAATTAACTTTCAAATCACACTTTGATTATTCCAATCCTTATTCTGATTCAAAATTCTTCGTTGAATTTTGCTCAGACAATAATTCCAAATTTAAAGTTTATGGATTTTGGGCTGGTTCTAATATATTTAAAGTAAGATTTATGCCAAGAGAACTTGGAAAATGGTCTTGGACTCTTCATTCTGAAAACCCTCTTGATACATTTTTAACAAATAAATCAGGCAATTTTATTGTTGTCGATAATCCTAGTAATAATGATTTTATACAAAAAGGTATTCCACGAATTTCTCCCAACAAAAGATATTTGATGCATGAAAACGGCGATCCTTTGTTTATTGTCAACGAAATAGCCTGGCGGCTACCTTTGTCTTCGCTTAAAGATGAAGTAATTAATTATCTCAGCGACAGGAAATCTAAAGGTTTCAATTCTGTAAGCCTTGTTATTATGGATACATTTTATGAATGGGGCGATTCTATTCGCTCCGGCATCACTCTATTTTCTAATTATAAAGAAAATCGAATTAATCCGGAATTCTTTGAATACGTAGATTGGTGTATAAATACCATTAACGATAGCGGTATGGTTGTTTTTCTTACTCCTCTTTGGGGTGGAATTTCAGAAGCTAACTTCGAACCTACTTGGTTTCCTTTGTGTTTCGAAAAACAAAAATCTTATGACTATGCAAAATACTGCGCAGCTAGATATGCTGCTAATAATATTATTTGGATAGTTGGTGGCGATTGCAATTACAATCGTCCGGGTAGTAAGGATTTTTGGACTAAATGGGCATATATATTGCAATCATATTCCGGTGGCTACCAGTTGATTACCTCTCATTCAATGGGTTATACTGGTACTTATGACTTTTTTCCAAACTCAGATTGGCTAGATTTTCATACATATCAGAGCGGGCATATTATTGGTATAGATTACTCTTGGAAAGGTGCTCAAAAAGCTTGGAATAATCATCCAACAAAACCTGCTATAAATCTAGAACCTTCATTCGAAGATTTATACGAATTTAGAGACGATTATAAAAAAATAAGAATCGAATATAGCGATGTCAGAAAAGCTATGTATGAAAGTATATTTTCTGGTGCAATTGTTGGTTTAAGCTACAGTGCCAATGGCATTTTCAATTGGTATTCTCCAAATCTGAAAGTCGGACTCGAACCAAGATACACAATAGATTCTGTAATTTTTCTTCCTAGTTCAAGCCAGATTAAATTAGTTAAAGACTTTTCTTTATCTATCGGCTGGCCCAATATCATTCCATGTTTAGAATTACAAAATCGCAAAAGTGAAGAAAAAGTAATTGCATCTTGCGCAAGTGATTATTATTTCGCTGCATATTTTCCATCTGGTGTACCAAAGGGCAGGTTCAATCTTGCCTCTTTAGTCAAACGTAATTTTTCTTATAAGTGGGTCGAACCAAATGATTTGACTGAATCAGAAATATTGATTATGGATCAAACAAATTTGAACGATCTTGAATTTACACCTCCTGATACAAATGCAAAAATACTTGTGGTCATGAGAAATGATGATTCCAATTTATCCAATAACAAAGAGCCACTAATTGAGTTGTATCCTAATCCTGCTATCGACAATCTTTTTATTGAGTCTTATAATAGTTTTGATACTGATTTTACTTTGGATTTATACAATGCTTTAGGCAAACTTCTTGAAACTTATCATTTTCCTAATGAATCCAGCTTATTAAATATTGACTTAAAACATTTTAATTCTGGTTCTTACTACATTATTGCAAGAAATAAATCAAATAAAATTATTAAAGGCTTTAATATTATTAAATAATTCTTTTAATTATTTAAAGATTCAGGATCTAATTTATTTGCAGCTTTTTTTTGATTTCTGCTATTAATTAGATCCTGATTTTATTATTTCAAAATTATCTTATAATATTAATCAATTTCTTAAATTCTTTATTTCCATTTACAACTTTAATTAAATATGTACCGATTGAAAAATCTGATACATTAATAGTTATTTTTGCTGATTGGCTAATTCCTGAATAGAGTTTATTGCCAAACATATCGTATATTTCAATATTATTATATTCGCCAGGCATTGCTAAATCTATATTTAACATCTCCTTTGTCGGATTTGGATAAACATTAAAATCGTTGTCGTTTGATAGATCTACAGACAATTTATCTTCCATAAATAGAATAGCTCTATGAGCATTTAACTTTCCTCTTCCCCATTTATTGTTATCTTGGTAATATTCATCTTTGACAGCTGTCGAATCAAAAATTCTTAAAATATCAGCTACTGCCAATTTGGGATTTTTTTCGAGCATCAATGCGATTATTCCGGCGGCCATAGGCGAAGACATAGAAGTTCCTGCAGCATATGCGAAATAATAATCTTTTTCATTTTCTGTATATTTTCTGCTCAAAAAAGTCTTTTCAGTAGAATGATTATAATGCAAAGTATCTAATGAATTGACAGCTGAAAGCAGGAAAGCTCCGGGAGCAGCAATATCTGGTTTCATTTTCCCATCTACACGAGGTCCTTCGCTCGAAAATCCAGCCATTGTTTCAGGTGGATAATAAGAAGAATACTTAATATCCTTACCATCAAGATTTTTCCATCTGGACCAGCTCACATAAGCAGCAACACATATAACGGAATCAGCTAATGAAATGTCATTTACAATATATTCTGTATTGCCACCTCGAGCCCATGAATATCCTAAACTCGTAAATTCCGCATCATAGCCGGTATAATTTTTCACCAAATCATTCCACATATGAATATTACCTGATTTATCTTTTATAGACATCATCAGCTTATCTTTTGTTTTTGATTGTATATCTATAAACATATGTGGTTTGCCATTATATTCAGAATTATTATAAGCAAGATCGATAATACAAGTATCATTATCTGATCCAATTAAAACAATTTTATTTGTACCAGACTTATCGATTTTAATATGTTCCGAAGAATTAATGACTTGGCTCTTTCCCTGATCAAAAGTATGAAATTGAATTTCAGGAGTTTTATTAGCATCGCCCCAAAAATCTACCCAGGTCATACCTACATTTTCAAAATTAGTTGTACTTATAAATGTTTTGACAATTGTATCATTATCATTGAAGCTAAATCCAAAATGAGTACGATTATCGCCTGAGTTTCCGGCAGATATAGTAATGATTTTACCCGGACCAGTCATATTATTGCAGGCTTGATTGAATAAAGACTTTCCGTCGTGCGGGCCAATATTAGCACCCCAGCTCAGATTAATTACTGCTGGTTTGCCTTGTTGTTCAGCATATTTGAATATATAATTAAAAGCATCAACGATAGAGCTCATACTTGTATTCGCCCATTCTTTAGGCTCAGGGCGTATCCCAACAAACACAAGATCTGATTCTGTAGCGACTCCGCCATTAAGTGTGTCTTCGCCAACAGCTACACCAGCAGCAATTCCGGCTACATGCGATCCATGCGACATAAAGTCGAAATCGCAAGATTTGGATAGTATTTCCTGTTCGTTTTTCAACTCGTTGCCATAATCGTAAGCATCAGGAGGGTTGCCATCATTTTTCAATTCCCAGACTTTTCTGATTCTTGTATTATTTGTTCCTTGCTCTCTAAACATTGGATGAGAGTATTCAAATCCTGCATCGACAATGCCAACCACCACATTTCGCCCTTTTAGTGAAGAGCTAATGCCATCACCAGCATGTACTTTATCAACTGCACTTGATTGCTTGGCTTTATAAAGAGTGGGAACTATTGGCTTATCTAAATCAATATAATCAATACCCTCATGAACTGCAATCAATTCCACTGCAGATACCGGAATGCTAATTGTCCAGATATTACCTGCTTTTGTACCAATTGTACAAGACATTGATTTCAAATAGTTTTCATCAATTTTTTGATTTACTTTAATCAATCCTCTTAGCTTAATAGTCTCTAATGTCTTGTCATATTTAGCATTAGCTATATTTTTATCGACAATAAATTTAGAATATGCAGATAATTTTGATTGCGAATATATATTGATAGAACAAATAAAGATCAATATTAAACTAGTAAGTACAATTCTTCTCATTTTTTTACTCCCATATAATTTTTATTGCTAAAATATTAATTCTTAATCAGATATAAAACATAAATAATTACTTAGCAAATCTGAATCTGCTATAAGCTATCAAAAATATGCCCTAATTTAGTTGTTGCTAATCAATTTTCTTTTAAAATTCAAAATATTATTGTAATTTAACACTTTAAAAAGATATTTTTACAGCATGATTAGGGAAGGTAATGAACTCCTTATTAAGAGTTTTATTCATTTCTGAAGAACAAAAATATGTTGAGCCAATAATCAACACTCTTCATAGCGGAGAATTCATCTCTGAGTATTCCTTTGCAAAAAATCCAAAAGAAATG
>JAUQWR010000418.1 GCA_030835065.1 Candidatus Kapaibacterium sp. | reverse complement strand
GAAGGATCATTGAATGCAACTTTTTCAAATACTGTGTTCATATCATCTGCTTCGTAGTAAGAAGATGAAATTTCAGCTGTAGCTGTTGGAGTTGCTGTACCAATATTAATTTCACTAGCACTACCAAAAACTAATTTGTTATTTCTATCATCAAATCCAAAATGCCATTTAGCTTTGTCTGCTGCTGTCAAACCTTTTGGAGCTTTTGTTGTTGCATCCCACAAAGTCAAACCTGATGGATTTTTTGATTCGAAACCGTAAAGTTTAATATCAGTAAATCTCAAAGCTGGAGCCCATTTTACTGAAGCACCTGTACTAAGTTCGTTTTCTTTGTTTTTTGCTTTTAAAGTAATAGTATATTCAGTTCCGGCAACCAAACCAGTAATTTCGTATGGCTGTGTTTTTCCAATTGTTTTATTAGCAATTGGATCGCCGCCAGTAATCGATAGTTCATAACCATCGAACCAAGTTGAATCTTCTGAAGTTGATTTGTCCCATCTTAATTGAAGTTTTGTACCGTCAACAACAGCTACTCTTAAGTTTGCAGGTGCTGTAGGAACTGGATAATCTACTGTTGGTTCTGTTGTAGATTCTTCGTCGCAAGATACTAAAACTAAGCTCGATAGAGCAAGTGCGGCAACTAAGCCCTTCATTTTCATGAATTTCATAAGTTCTCCATTATGATTGTTTGAAAAAAAATATTAACAATTAATATTCCATTGCGTTAAACGGTTTTAATTTTTTTATATTTTATTCATTACTATATTTGTTTAAAACTTTTCATACATATTACGAAAAAAAATAATGATGGATACACAAGAATTTAAAAGATGGGGACATTTTTTAGTCGATATGATTGCTGATTATTATGATAATATTGAAAATTTCCCCGTTAAATCGCAAGTCAAACCAGGAGATATTATCTCAAAATTATCTGTTTCTGCTCCAAAAGAATCTGATGATTTCAAAAGTATAATAGAGGATTTCAATAATTTTATAATGCCTGGTATCACTCATTGGCAAAGCCCGCATTTCCACGCTTACTTCCCTGCAAATGCGAGCTTCCCTTCTATTCTTGCAGAATTTCTTTGTTCGGCTATTGGTGCTCAATGTATGGTTTGGGAAACTTCGCCGGCTGCTGCTGAACTAGAGGAACAAATGACTATTTGGATGAGAAAATTTGTTGGTATTTCTGATAATTTCCATGGTGTGATTCAAGATACTGCTTCTACTGCCACTTTAGTTGCTATGCTTTGTGCTAGAGAAAAATATTCTAACTTTTCTATTAATAAATCTGGATTCTCACATTCAAAATTTAGAATTTATTGCTCTAAAGAAGCTCATTCTTCGATAGATAAAGCCGTAAAAATTGCTGGATTCGGTATCGAAAACCTTGTAAAAATTTCTACTGATGAAAATTTCTCATTAATTGCAGAAGAGCTTGAAAAACATATAATTTCAGATTTAAAAAATGGATTGATACCTCTAGCTGTTGTTGCTGCTCTTGGAACTACAGGTTCTACTGCAATTGATCCAATTAATAATATTTATGAGATATGCCAAAAGTATAATATTTGGTTGCATATAGATGCTGCTTTGGCTGGCACTGCACTAATTCTTGACGAATACTCAGAATTGAGAAATCAGGTCAATAATGCTGATAGCTTGGTGTTCAACCCACATAAATGGATGTTTACTAATTTCGATTGCACTTTATACTATGTCAAAGATAAAGACACATTAATTAATACTTTTTCGATACTTCCTGAATATCTGAAGACTTCAAACGATGACAAAGTAAATAATTATCGTGATTGGGGAATTCAGCTTGGACGCCGCTTTAGAGCACTAAAACTATGGTTTGTTTTGAGAAGTTTTGGCACAAATGAAATTAAAAGAAGAATCAAACTCCATATTGATCTCGCAAAAGATTTTGCTGAAAAGGTCTGTAATGATACAAATTTTGAGTTGTTAGCTCCAACTCACTTCAACACAGTTTGTTTCAGATTTGCTCCTAAAGGCTTTAATGGAAATATTGATGCATTGAATGAAAGCATTTTGAAAAATATAAATGATTCAGGCAAAATCTATATTACTCATACAAAATTGAATGGTAAATATACAATTAGGTTTGTTGTCGGGCAAACAAATACTGAGCCAATACATATCGATTATGCTTATGAGTTGATTAAAGAAGAATGTTATAGACATTTTAAATAATTTGACTACCATTGTCTATATGGAAATATTTAGCATTATGAGTTTCCCCGATAAATGCTTTTAATTTGTCGGGGTTTGTTAGTGTTATAAAGGTCTGAGCTTTTATATCATCTACAATTTTTAGAACTTCATTAGATCTTAAGTCGTCAAGTTCAGAAAAAATATCATCAAAAAGAATAATCGGAGTAGTAGAATTTTTATCTTTAATATAATTGAATTCAGCAAGTTTAAGGCTAATCAACAAAGTTTTATGCTGACCTTGAGAAGCAAAATCCTTAGCCAATCCACCATTTATAATAATCTTAAAATCATCTTTTTGAGGTCCGAAAAGAGTTGTACCTCTTCTATATTCCTCATTTCTGCATTTATCATAAATATTTTTTAAAATGTATTGGATATGCGTTTTATCAAAAGATTCAGGATTCTCAATTCCAAATGGTTTATATTCGATAGATACTGGTTCTTTTTCTTTAGAAACTAAAGCATAAGCATCCAAAAAATATGGGATAAACTCTTGAATAAATTTATTTCTACGTAAAATAATTTCAGTTGATGTTTCTATAAGCAAATCAGTCCAAGGCAAAATCTGGGAACAATCAAAAGTATAATCTTTTTTAGCAAAACCTAGCAAGGCATTTCTTTGTTTTAATGCCCTTTTAAGGCTCATAATGAGATCAATATATTTTTTCGATGATTGAGACAGAATACTATCAACAAATTGCCTCCTGTCTTGTGGAGCCCCAAAAGTAATGGATTTGAAATCAGGCGATAAAATTACGACTGGCATTTCTCCGATTATATCTTTGGGTAATTGATTATCTGCATACGAACTATTAATTAATTTTCTTTGACCACTAGCATACTTTATACTTATTTTATATGGTAAATTCAAGTCTGATACTGCTTCGACTGCAACTGAATAAAAACTTTCCCCTTTCTTGATGAGACTGACATCCTGAATTGGCATAAAACTTTTGGAGATTGAAGCAATAGTAATAGCTTCAAGAATTGTTGTTTTTCCTGCTCCATTCAATCCATAAAGAATATTAAGTCCATCAGAAAAATGAATTTCAGACAAACTATGATTTCTTAAA
>JAUQWR010000417.1 GCA_030835065.1 Candidatus Kapaibacterium sp. | reverse complement strand
CAGCTTCGAAAGAATTATTGACTTATGTATCAGGAATTACATCCAAATTAGCTGAAAATATTGTAAGTCATCGCAATAGCAAAGGTGCCTTCAGAAATCGCCGCCAATTATTGGATGTAGCCAAATTTGGTGAAAAAACTTTTGAACTTGCTGCCGGTTTCTTAAGAATTAGAAATGGAGAAAATGAACTTGATAATACATCAGTACACCCTGAAAGCTATCATATTGTGAAGCAAATTGCCGAAGATATTTCTGTGCCACTTAAAGAAATCACCAAAGTACCAGAAAAATTGAAATCAATAACTCTCAAAAAATATATTACTGATACGATTGGCGAACCAACTTTGAAAGATATTTTGTCTGAACTCGAAAAACCAGGACTCGATCCACGAGAAGAATTCAAATATGCTTCTTTTCAAGACGGTATTAATGCAATATCAGACCTAAAAACAGGTATGGAACTCGAAGGAGTTGTAACAAATATCACCAATTTTGGTGCATTTGTAGATATTGGAGTTCATCAAGACGGGTTAGTTCACATATCAGAGATTTCCAATCAATTTATTACAGATGCCACCAAAGTATTAAAGGTAGGTCAAATTGTAAAAGTAATTGTTTTGGATGTAAATGAAGGATTAAAAAGAATAAATTTATCAATGAAAAAAGCTTCGGGAGCAAAACAATCAAATAAACCAATTCGCCCCCAAAGCACTAAATTTTCTTTGACCGATTTAAAAGATAAATTTGGTAAATAATTTGTAACCTTTTTGTCATTCGTTGTGTCTTTAGTATAAGGTTAGTGTGATAACTATAATATAATAGATAAGAATATTATATTTGTATAAGATTAAACAAAAAAAATTTTGTAAATTTGTGTCTTATAATGAATGAAATAAATTGTGATTTTTTAAAATTATACGGAGCAATATGATGAAAAAGTTCCTTGCTGCAATGTCAATGGCTTTATCATTGCCTGTTATGCTAAGTGCTAGCTTACAGCAAATTGATGCAAGACCTGACATGGTGAACAACAAATTAAGAACAGTTGCACCTTTCAAATTAGAAGCAAACATACCTTCTACTATGATCAACAAAGGCGACAAAGTTCTTGACAAGTACAATGTTATTGAAACATCAGCTGCATACACTATGTCTTTTGATGTAAACCCTATAGCTTACGAACCATCGACAAAAACTTATGTGTACATGGGTAGAGCAATTCAAGGCCAAAGCACATCATATCTTGAATTAGAAGGAGTTACTTATGTTTCTTTATCTAATGATAATGGAAATACTTGGAGCCAACCTTCATCAATTCACTCAAAAACTGCTGAATTTTTGACTATGCCTTCATTTGCTGTTGCTAATCCTAATAACAGTACTAATCCAACAGAATGGATGTTTCAAAGTTTAGGCAGAATGTTTAAATCAAATGATGCAGGTAATCAAGCT
>JAUQWR010000038.1 GCA_030835065.1 Candidatus Kapaibacterium sp. | reverse complement strand
ATATAAGTCTATGACGATTATATACTTAACATATTTCAAACTGTGGATAATTTTATTTTGTGATTTCTCAAAAAAAAAGAGGTTGCCCTTTTGAGACAACCCCTTTTTATTAGCCTCGACTAAATATAATTTTTCGTTAATCGTTATTAGCTTTGTTTGTTTTATTGAGGTGGTTTATGAAAAAAATTATATTTTTATTCGCTTTTGTTGTTTATTTGACTTCTTGCTCATCAGAAAAATCTTGCGATACAAGCAATGTTTCTTATAAATCTAATATCAAACCAATTATTGATAATTATTGTTCAAACTGCCATGGTGCATCTTTCGAAATGATGGGCAATAATATTAAACTGGATTCTTATGATTTGCTTAAAGAAAAAATTAATGATGTTGTGAAAGCTGTCAATCATGCACCAAATTTTTCGCCTATGCCTAAAATGATGCCAAAACTAAATGATTGCGATATTAAAATGCTAGAAGCATGGTCTGCAAAAGGTTGCCCTAATAATTAAAGTTTGTTTTGAGGACTATGGGATTTATTTCCCATAGTTCTCATTTCTTCATTTTATCATACTAATAAAACATCAATTATTTCACCAGATAAAATTGAATCTTTGCCAATATCAAGTTTTATAAAACAATCGATATTTTGAAAAATTCTCAAATCAGAATTGCTTGGCTTTTTAATGTATTCAATTTCTCCATTGACAATTTTTGCCGGAACAAAATTTATTTTTCGATTTTTTTGGATAGTAAAATCTTTAGCCGAAATTGATTTTATAAATCTATGTCTGTAATCTGAGCCCATTAATTTATGAATTAAGGGTTTTGCTATTAAATGAAATGCTGCAAATGCTGATATCGGGCTGCCGGGGAGCAACAAAATTGGCTTTTCCTTGTATAAGAAAAGCTTAGTAGAACCGCCTGGCTTTAAATTCAAACTGTCTATTATCATCTCAGCATTAATTTCTTTCAAAGCTAATAAAGTTGCATCTGATTCAGAATCTGCTGACCCGCCACTAAATATAATTAATTCAGAATTTTCTATAGAACTATTTATTGATTCTATTATCAAATCTACATCATCTTTCACAATACCATTGTAATCAGAGTTTGCACCAATCAATCTCACCAAAGAATTAATCAATGAACCATTAGAATTACGCTTTAATGGGGCAACAAGCTTAAATGGAGGCTCTATCAACTCAGATCCACTTATAAATATTGATACAAATGGTGCAGAAAAAATTGCAGGCTCGTAACATCCAAAAGTTGATAATAAAGACATTTCTTTAGGATTTATATAAGTACCTTTATTAATAATAAGTTCATTTTCTTTAATAAATTCAGCACGTTTAAAATTTTTAACAGATTTATTTATTGTAGTTTTTGTTTTGATTGATTTATCAGAAATGGCAATAATGTCTTCATCTTTAATAAATATCAAATCTTCGTTTGGTATCATTGCACCTGCGCAGATCCTAACACATTCATTCTCTGCTGGCAGCTTTTGAGATAAGTATCCGGGTTTTAATATATCAATAATTTTATAGCTTTTATTTTTCTGTACATGTTTAAAAATATATCCATTATTTTCAGCCATAAAGAAATTAGGAAAATCGTGATCGGCAATCAAATCTTGAGCCAGAGCTTTATGAAGAGCATCACAAATAAATGTCACTTCAGTCTTTGGCTTTATTTCAAGTTTTTGAATTGTTTTCAGTGCCTCTTCAAAATTCATTTCATCCTCAAAATAATATTATTAAAATGTACAAATTCAAAAATGTAAAAATATATAAATTGAATCGGAAATTTCATAAATATTGTTTAATTTAACGCTCTTATATGAAACAATTGTTGAAAAATTTATATTAAAAGCATGAAAAGTAAAATAGATGAATTGATGGAATTGAAAAAACAAAGAAATGCAATAATATTAGCGCATTATTATCAAGATCCATCAATACAAGATTTAGCCGATTTTATGGGCGATTCTTTGGCATTAGCTCAGGCAGCCAAAAAAACTGATGCGGATGTTATTCTTTTCTGTGGTGTACATTTTATGGCTGAAACTGCTAAAATATTAAATCCTACAAAAACTGTTGTTATTCCTGATATGAATGCAGGTTGTTCATTAGCAGACTCTTGCCCACCAGAACAATTAAAAGAATGGATCGACCAAAATCCCGGACATACTGTTATTTCTTATATTAATTGTAATTCAGGAGTAAAAGCTCTGTCCGATATTATATGTACATCATCAAATGCCCTGAAGATTGTTGCTTCTGTGCCAGAATCAACTCCAATTATATTTGCTCCAGACAAATTTTTGGGCTCGTATATTAATAGAAAAACTGGAAGAAATATGAAATTATGGAATGGCTCATGCCAAGTTCATATTGATTTTTCAGAACAGGAAGTAATAAATCTGTGTGCACAAAATCCCAATGCCGAAGTATTGGCTCATCCCGAATGTCCTGAAAATATTTTGGATTATGCAGATTTCATAGGATCAACAACAGCAATAATAGATCATGCAGTAAAAAGTGATAAAAATGAGTTTATTATTCTCACTGAGCCTGGTGTGATACACGAAATGCAGAAAAAAGCACCCGAAAAAAAATATATTCCAGTGCCTTCTATGAGCGGATGCTCTTGCAATAATTGCCCTCACATGAGATTAAATACTATAGACAAAATGATTGATGCACTTAAAACATTGCAACCCGAGATTTTAATGGATGAAGATATCAGACAAAAAGCCTTAATTCCACTTGAAAGAATGCTGGAATTGAGTAAATAATGGAGCTAAAATGATTGAATACAGACAGATAAATAATTTGCCTTATGATTATATTAAGGCAAAAGTAAAAGAATTTTTGGATGAAGATTTAGCCTTTGATGACAAAACAACATTAGGAACTGTCGAGGATACTTCCTTCACTACAGCAATAATTGAATCGCAAAGTGAATTGGTTTTTGCTGGCAAAGATATTATTAAAGCAATTTTTGAAGATTGTGAAAGAGTTGAAGTTTTAATAGAAGACGGCCAAAAAATTGGTTCAGGCACTATTATCGCCAAAATTTACGGCAAGTCTCAATTTATATTATCCAGAGAAAGAGTATGCCTCAATTTGATTCAAAGATTATCAGGTATAGCAACTCAATCACATAAATACGCCGAAAAAGCAAAACCTTATGGAGTAAGAATCTTAGACACTCGCAAGACTACTCCGGGACTTAGGATGTTCGAAAAATTTGCTGTAAGAGCAGGCGGAGCTTATAACCATAGATTAAATCTATCAGAAGGCGTATTGATCAAAGACAATCATTTAAGTGCAGCTGGAAGTATTGATGCTGCCGTAAGCCAAATACGAAATTTAAATCAAAACTTGCCTATAGAGCTCGAAGTAGATACAATCGAGCAAATTTATCAAGGACTTCAAGCAGGTGTCGATGGCTTTTTGCTTGATAATTTTGATAGAAATAAAACATTAGAAGCTGTTAAGATAATCCGTTCGTATAAGAATGGAAATGATATATTTATTGAGTCTTCGGGTGGTATTACCTACGATAGCCTCGAAGAATATCTATCTACAGGTATTAATGCAATATCAATTGGTGCTCTGACTCATAGTGTCAAAGCTGCAGATTTGCACATGGAATTTATTGAAGAGTAAAGTATGATTAAAACTGATCTTTTAGTTATCGGCTCAGGTTTGGCAGGCTGCATTGCAGCAATTACTGCCGCCGATAATGGCAAAGAAGTTATTATTATTTCTAAAACCTCAGAAATATTAAGCGGTAATACTCCCTATGCCCACGGTGGAATTATTTACCATGGCGAGGACGATAGTCCCGAAAAATTACAAAAAGATATTTTAGAAGCCGGTGATGGTCACTGTTGGCTACCGGCAGTAAAACAACTTTCAGAATTAGGTCCAAAGTTAGTAAGACAATTATTAATCGAAAAGTTTAATGTAAATTTTGATAGAACAACCGATGATAATTTGGATTTAACTGCCGAAGGCGCTCATTCACAACCAAGAATTATTCACTCAAAAGACAAAACAGGCGAAGCGATACATAAATCTGTAATTAAAGTATTGTTGCGTCATCCTAATATTAGAGTATATGTAGAGCATACAGCAGTCGATTTGCTTACTTTATCGCATCATTCGAGCAACTCACTCGATATTTATAAAAAGCCGGCTTGTTTTGGTGCTTTAATTTTAGACAATCAATCAGGCAAAGTAACTCCTGTTTATGCACAAAACACAATATTAGCAACAGGTGGATTAGGCCAGATATATTTGCACACTACAAATCCAAACGAATCTACCGGAGATGGAATTGCTCTTGCTTGGCGCGCTGGTGCACGCTGTTTCAATTTGGAATATATCCAATTCCACCCCACTTCGTTTTATAATGAGCATGATAGATTTCTTATTTCTGAGTCAGTAAGAGGCGAAGGTGCTGTTCTTATTGATAAACGCGGAAAAGAATTTATGCAAAATTTCCATGAGCTAAAATCTTTAGCTCCTAGAGATGTTGTTGCTCGTGGTATTCATCAAATAATGTTAGAAACCGGACATCCTTGCGTTTATCTCGATATTTCATTCAAAGATTCTGATTGGATAAGAAATAGATTCCCGACAATATATCAGCACCTATTCACAGCAGGTGTCGATATGACTCGTGAGCCAATCCCGGTTGTTCCTGCCGCACATTACTCTTGTGGAGGAGTTGGAGTTAACCTCAATGGAAGAACTTCACTCCGGAGACTATACGCAGTAGGCGAAGTGGCTTGCACCGGAGTGCATGGTGCTAATCGTTTGGCATCAACTTCATTATTGGAATGTGTAGTTTGGGGCTGGATGGCAGGTAATGATGTATGCAAAGATTATGAAGATAGTAATTATTTTCCTGATATATACCCTTGGAAAGACGAAACAGAATCAGTAGATCCTGCTTTGCTTACACAAGATTGGATGACAATTAAAAACACGATGTGGAATTATGTCGGTTTGATCCGCACTCGCCAAAGATTGCAACGTGCACAACAAATGCTTAGGCATCTACAATCGGAAGTTGAGCAATTCTATAGAAAAGCAAAAATGACTAAAGAAATGATTGAACTAAGAAATGGAGTTCAGACTGCAATTGCAGTTACTAACTCTACTTTAGAGCAAAGAGTAAGCCGAGGCGCACATTACAGAATTGATTGATTTATAAAGGGAAGCTGAGTCTTCCCTTTTTATTAGTGTAACAATATTGCATTTCATTCGTTTTTATTATATTGATTAAAATTGGAGAACTTTATGAAAAACAAACTTTTTCTCGCTCTATCATTAATGATAGCATTAATAATTACTTCTTGCTCTGATGATAAAGACAATCCTAGCGGTCCTTCTAATAAACCATATTTATCTGGTACCACTGGTAATTATTGGATTTTCTCTGTTGCAGAATCAGATTCTCTCGACAATATGATATTAACTAGCGAAATAGATTCAAATGTTGTTACTGGTAAAGTAATGAAAGCCGGTAAGGAAGCAGTTGAAATTTCACAATTTGTTATCGACAATAATGAGGTTCAAGAATCTGATCCGATGTATTTATACGAAGATGCATCAAATAAAATATATATGTTGTCTTCGAGCATAATGAATTTTGGAGGATTAGGAATCGAAGATACAACTGCAGAAGAATGGTATAAAGTAGCAGATCCTAACGATGACTATTGGAAAGTAATGGAACGCGAAATTGAAATTGAAATGTTTGGCATGCCAATCAAAGGTAAAATGATAGTGACTGGTTCTAAAGGCAGTTCCAAAACATTTCAAGTATCCGGATCTAATATAGTTGCTGATACTTATATTATTAATGTTGCCTTCACTGGTTCTCTTACTTTTAATGGTACTACAATCCCAATCAATATCGACTCAGAACAAAGAATTTACCTTGCAAAAGGAATTGGTATTGTATCTACTTACCAAAAGCCTATTGTAATTCCAATATTATCAACATTTAAAATTCCAGGAACAGAAACAAAATTATTAAGATATTCAGTTAAATAAAGGAGAATTGAATGAAAAAATTATTATCACTCGCACTATTTGCTGTTTTGGCAATTGGATTTTCTTCATGCTCTGAAGATAAAGATGACAGCAATCCTATTACACCAACAACAAAGAATTATTTCCCTATGAAAGCAGGTAATTATTGGGTGTATGAAGACTATACCAGAGACATGAATAATGCAAAACAATTAGATACAAAAGAAACTGATTCTGTAGTGATTACTGGTAGTGAAATCTACCTAAATAAAGATTCATATGTTTTTGCACAATTTACTGACGGTACTCCTGGCACTCCATATCATCACGCACTCGATGGTGCAAAATTGCTTGGAGAATTTTACTACTTTATGCCGGTTGGAAGCTCATTTAGCATACCTGTCGATAAATTTGAAAACAAATGGGTTACTGCTGTCGATCCAAATATTAGTTCTTGGGAAATCAATTCAGCTCAATTTGCTGATATAACTTTAGATTTAGATTTACCAATTCCAGTTAAACTTGCTGGTACACTAACTATGAAGGCTTCTAGAGGCACTGAAGTAGATATTACAATTGGTAATTCAACTGTAAAAGCTCAAGAATTTATCGTTAAAAATATTATTGATGCAAAAGCTAATGGCTTGGTTGATCTTGATTTAGAATTAGTATCTCATTACTATTATGCTGATGGAATTGGTTTAGTTAAATCAACTGTAGATTCAAAATCAGTTACACTTACTATTCCTTTTGTTGGTTCTCAAACTATTGATATTAATGGACATGAATCAACATTGTTAAGATACAATATTGTAAAATAGGTGATTTTATGCGTTCATTAAAATATCTATTATTGATTGTAT
>JAUQWR010000416.1 GCA_030835065.1 Candidatus Kapaibacterium sp. | reverse complement strand
TGGACTTTGTGGCATTTGTGGTTGCTGGATAGCCATGCCACCTTGCATCTGCTGAGGTTGTACAGGCTGTTGGATCGGATATTTCTCCTTTAACTCCATCATCTTCGTCGAAGTTTTTTGAGCAACATCCTCCCCAAAAGTAGCACGTATATACTGCATCAATTCATTTATGAATTGGTCCATAATATTTCCTTTTTGATTATTAGAAATTGGTTGATTTAATTGACTATATTCTTTATCTGCAAAATCGATAGTAATAATAATAGCTTCTTCATTGCTATTATATTTTATTGGTGCTAATCCTTTTACGGCTGGTGGTACAGCTCCAAGAAAACCAACATGTTTTAAAAGCTTACTTGGATAATGGGAAATGGATATTTTTTTATATAAACCTCTTTTAACCAAGTCAATAAATTCAGGTTGGACATCCTTAAATAAAGCTAAGAGTTTATTTCCATTTACTTTTAATTTGTCAACCCAACCATAAGCCGGATCATCTGTTTGAGGGTGTCCTATTACAATCGGAGCTTCATGTTGGGTTTGGTTATTATACATATCTGCCATATTAACCAAATCTTGTTCTGTATAAGTTGTTTGAATTCCACTATTAGCGGTATGAGTACCAGAGGAAAATATTTCAATCCAATCAGTCATAAAAATTACTCCAAATGTTTTTTATGCAATTTGAAGTTAGCTTGCGGAACATGCAAATACCTACACGTATGACATTTTTGTTGACATTTTCGTCAGCTGTTTTTGTCACCGTTTTTGTATACATTTTCGTCAACATTTTTGTTGACAATTTTGTATTCCGTTTTGGTATGCTCCTATTCCGTTTTCTATGCACATATTTATATTATACTTTCATATATTTTTTTAGGATTTATAATTTTATGGATATAGAAAACTTAAAAACTAGATTAAATGATATAAATACATTCTTCGAAGCTTTAGGAATGTTGCCGTTAGCTGTTGTGAAACCTTCAGATATACTACCACAGAAAAAAAACGCACATTATTTTTCTCCGGAGAAATTTAAGCAGCTAGTAAGCAATATTAAAAAATATGGTAGGCTCTCTTCAATCCCAATTGTGTATAAAGACAATGATAAATTTAGGCTTATTGACGGTGCTCACCGTGTTGATGGAGCTAAAGAAGCTAAATTAGAATGGATTTTAGTATTTGTTGATTCTCCTAAAACTCATGATGAGATAATTAGTAAGCAACTTTCACATAACGCTTTGGTCGGTCAGGACGATCCAATTATTTTAGCTGAATTATTTAATTCAATAGAGGATATTGAATTTAAAATTGAAACTGGGCTTAACTCAGAAATAGCACAAATCAGCTACCAATCACTAAACTTTAAAATTGGTGAATCTAAAGAACTTGTATTAATGTTTATGCCCGATGAATTAGAAAATATTGACAAAGGTCTTGAAAATATTATCGAATTTTCATCTGCAAAAACAGCATCTGAAGTTCATGTTACTTCTATTAAATATTATGATAGGTTTTTAGAATTAATGCGAAAAATTAAAAAAATTGAGAATATCAAAAATAATGGTATTGCTGTTTTGCGTTTAATTGAACTTGCAAATGAAAGAATACTCCAAATTAAAGCGGAGACTAAATAATGTTTTTCGGCACTACTCCACAAATTGTTGCACAATTCATAAAAAAGGAAATTGAGCGCATAAAACCTAAAAGGGTTTTCGTTCCATTTGCAGGAAATTTTGTTATTGAACAAATAACCGGTATTGTTGATAAGAATATTGAAGTTCATTCAACCGATGTAATGTTGTATTCCCGTGCTATTGGTCACGCTCTTACTGATACACAAATTGATTGTGAATTAAAACCTCATATATTGGAATTATTCCCATCATTTAAGGGCAAAAATACGCCAGTTGAGAAATGTGCACTAGTAATATTCTTTACTGAATACTCAAAAAATATGAATAAAAATCATATTCCATATTACAAGGCTCTCAATGCACATGGTATTAAGCAAGCTGAGAATTATTTCGAGAAAATTGTTAAAAAAATCGAATCTTTTAAAAGTAATATTGGTAAAATGACTTTTTACGGGTCTGATGCTTGCTTGGTACTCCCTAAAGTCCAAGAGGGTGATTTAGTATTCTATGATCCACCTGTTATCATTGGTGACTATGAGAAGCAATATAAAGCCCTGCAAGATGTTTTCGATTTTAAAGACCCGGATTATACGATAATAACTGAAAAATTAAAGCTTCAACAGTTACAGGAAATGCACGATAAAGGAGCAATCGTATATTATCGCACGAACAATCCTAATCCTGATGTAAAATCTCCATTCGAATTGATTTATTCTTATCAATACAAACACTCTGGAGTATATTGTATTTATTCAAATACAAATACGGTTAAATGGGTTGGTTCATGGTCTCCGATTAAAGAGCAAATCCCTAAATATCAATTAATTGATAAAAACGACGTAATTACGGAAAATTCAGAGGTTGTATTTCTTCCAGTAAGCTCTAAAATTGCTAATCATTACCGTCTGCTTTGGGTAAAAAAAGCTGCAATGACTGATTCCGGACATGCTTTCCTGATATTTATTGACGGTAAAATGGCTGGCGTTGCTGTAATTGCTGATTCTCTTAAATTTGGTACTGAATGGGCTGTTATTTACTCTGATCCGGCTTGCCCTCATTCTCAATATAAAAGATTATCGAAATTAGTGTTGTATTTAATATGCACAAAACCAACATTGAAATTAATCAATGATAAATCTATTTGGGAACATACCGGATTTACTACCCGTGTTTTTACAAATGAGCCTGTAAGCATGAAATACCGCTCTTTATTCAATCTCACTGAACGTGCTGAGGATTTAGAGGGTAATTACAAGTACAAACTCATCTACAAAAGCAAAAAAATCTTTGATTCTTACAAAGAAGCTTTAAAAGAATGGTTAAAAAAAGATGGCAAGGTATTAGAATAATGTTAATTCATCCGAACCATATTCAATTATTCGAGTTTTGCAGTTGGTATTCAACCAATCAGCAACTAAATGCCTGTGGCAAAATTCGTTCGGTTTTTCATAGCATAAAAGTACAAATGGTTTACTTCCTGCCAGTTCTTTTAGTTCATTTATTACTTGATAAGGGTCTAATTTTTCCAACATCTCATAAAAGGCTTGAATATAATTATCCTCATTCATTGAGAGCATCAAATATGTTGGAGCTAATTTTTTATACTCTAAACAATTTATTGATTTTGGTTTACTTCTTGAAATTGATATCGGATTTAATCCGATTAGTTTACGATAATTACCGTAGTATGATGTGTACATATTTTTACCTTTTGAAATATTTGTAAATATACTAAAATTCAACGTTTTAACAAAAATATTTTATGGCTAATACTAAAAAAATTACAGTAAATAAAGTTATTAAAGCTCTTATAAAAAATAATGGCTATATTAGCTTTGCAGCCAGAGAAATAGGATGTCATCGAAATACAATAACTAATATGATGAAATCTCACCCTGAAATAAGAGAAATTGTTGATGATAAAATAGAACTTAAATTAGATATTGCTGAAATACAAATTGAAAATGCTATTAAATCGGGCGACCTTTCTACTGCAAAATGGTATCTTGATCGAATAGGCAAAAAAAGAGGATATGGAATTACTACTATTCAACAGGATTCCGAATCAGAAATACCCCAAATACCAATTTCAAAAGATACACAAAAATTAGGCATTGAATACTTAAGGAATTTACATAATGAGCCAAATAATGGTTAACATGCCTGTAGGCTTAGCTTATGCCAGTAATCCTACTTTTAGAATACCTGATCACATCGAGCTGATCAATTCTAATTTAATGGATATTGCAACAGGTAAATTAAAAAGACTTATTATTTCTATGCCTCCACGGCATGGTAAATCTGAACTAACTACAAAAATGTTTTCAGCTTGGTATATTCTAAATAATCCAAACAAAAATGTGATTGTCGTAGGACACGGCTCGAGCTTTGCAATTGATAGATTTGGACGCCCTGTGCGTTCTATTGTAAGAGAATTTGCACCAAAATTTAATACAGAAATCGAACGTGATAGTAACGCTGCGAATAGATTTAGCATGAAACAAGGTGGCTCTTTTAAGGCTATTGGTAAAGGTGGTGATTTAATTGGACGTGGAGCTGATTTATTGATTATTGACGATCCAATCAAAGACCCTAGCGAAGCATTTTCTAAACGTCAACGTGATAAATTATGGGAATGGTTTCAATATACTCCAATGACTAGAATGGAGCCTGACGGTTCGGCAATTATTATTATGACACGTTGGCACAATGATGACATAGTTGGTAGAATTTTGAACTCAGAAAACGGAGCTGAATGGAAATATTTATCACTCCCTGCTTTATCTGATTCAGGTGAAGCTTTGTGGCCTCAAAGATATTCTGTTGAACAATTAGCAAAAATCAAATCTATTGTTGGAACTGGTGTTTGGAACGCTCAATATCAGCAACGTCCTATAACGAATGAGAACGCTATTTTTAAAGTCGATTGGTGGCAAAAATATAATGAAACTCCTCAATTTGATTATATCATTCAAAGCTGGGATATGGCAGTCGAAGAAAAAGAAGTTAATGACTTCTATGTATGCACAACTTGGGGTGTATTGAAAAGAAACGATTATTTGATTGACGTCTATCGTAAGCATATTGATTTTCCTAAGGCATTGCAAGCGGTAAAGGATTTAGCCGAAATTTATAAACCTAACGAAATTTTAATTGAAAAAAAGGCTAATGGTAGTCCTATTATACAAACACTTAAAAGTGAAACACGACTTCCAATTAGACCAATTGAACCACATGGTTCTAAAGAAACAAGAGCTCATGCTGTTACTGCCAGAATTGAAAGTGGAAATGTTTTTATTCCGGAAAAAGCACCTTGGCTAAATACATTTATTCTCGAAACTGCTGAATTTCCACGCTCTGAACACGATGACATCGTGGATTCTCTTACTCAAGCATTAATGAGAACAACATATTACCATTATGATGAATCTTCTACTGTACAAAAACCTACTTCAAAAACAAATAATTCAGTATTTCAAAGAATAAGGACTGTATAATATGAATAACTATCCTAAAGATATCAAAGAGCTTTTAAGCTCATTAATTGGGAATTATGGATATTTCAATAATTCTTTTAACTCTGTTCTAAATAATCCAAACTCCAATCTTGGAGACTTTAGAATATCTCTCGAAAACTTATCGAAAATCGGTAATGATCCCCACGTTTCCTCGTGTGTTCAATCACGTAAAGCAGGTACTTTATCGAAAGAATGGGATTTTTCTAAGGCAACTAGCAATAATCCTGAAAGAGCTGAAGCTGTTAATAATCTAATTGACGATATTTTATCAAATTTAGATTTGAAAAGGATTATTTCAGAAATCTTAGAAGCTCCATACTTAG
>JAUQWR010000415.1 GCA_030835065.1 Candidatus Kapaibacterium sp. | reverse complement strand
CAGGAATGAGCGTTGCCGGCTCGCTTAAGGAAATTGCTGAATTTATTGACGTAGGCGAAGGTCGGGACAGATATCTTACTACTCGCGATATGCTCGATATGTTTAATTTTCCAAGATATCAGCATAGTTCTTTGATTTCTACTCTTTCAGGAGGCGAAAGAAGAAGATTGGCTTTGGTGAGAGTATTAATGGCAAATCCTAATGTATTGCTACTTGATGAGCCAACAAATGATTTTGATCTTCAGACTCTCACTGCTTTGGAAGAATATTTGGATGATTTTTATGGTGTATTGATTATTGTATCGCACGATAGAGCTTTTCTTGACAGAACTGTCAATTTTATTCTTAGTTTTGATGGTGAAGGCAATATTAAAGAATACCCAGGCAATTACTCAAATTATCTTGAGAAAAAAGAAGCTGAACTTAGAAATCAAAATCGTGATAGAGCAAAAGTCGAAGTTAAGCAAGAAAAAAATAAGATTAAAAAGAAGCTCGCATACATGGAACAAAGAGAGTATGACGAATTGAATTTAAAAATACCTCAACTCGAAAAAGCAAAATCAGATTTAGAAGATATTCTATCTAAAGGTGATATTAGTGATTATAATAAATTAGCTGAATTGAGCCAAAAACTCAACCAATTAAATGAAGAAATAGACATCTCAACCATGAGATGGCTAGAATTAGAAGACTCAATAGAAGAATAGTGTGGAATAAATTACACAGTTGTGTGATAAAATCTCCACTAAAGTTTTCTTAGTCTAGCCATGAAAAATCCATCAGTTTTATATAAATGTGGGTATAAAGTCAATTTATAATCATCATTTTCGAGAGATGGAATAATAATATTATAATTTTCGAAGACATTTTTTAAGGAGTCAGGAACGAATTCTGAATTATTGTCAAGAAATTTAGCTACTACATCATCATTTTCCATAGCTAAAATAGAGCAGGTAGCATATACTAAAACCCCGCCAGATTTTACAAATTTGGAGTAATATTCAAGAATTTCTAATTGTTTTACAGCTAATTTGCTTACAAGTCTTTCAGTAGTTCGATATTTTTTCATTGGGTCGCGGCGCAAGGTACCCATCCCAGAGCAAGGAGCATCAACAAGAACAGCATCGAAGCTATTTTCCAAAACTCTGACTTTAGAATTATTAAGTGGCTTGAATATATTTTTTTGTAAAATAAAAGTATGGATGGAATCAAGTCCAGCTCTTTGCGAACGTTTAGCTAATTCTTTGATGCGCATAAATTCAGTATCAGAAGATACTATTGTACCTTGATTATTTTGAATAGCAGCAATATGAAGAGACTTGCCACCAGCGCCGGCACAAGCATCGAGCACTTTATCTTTTGGTTCTACTCCTAGTGCAAAAGAAATGAGCTGACTACCTTCGTCCTGCACCTCAATACTACCATTTTTAAAGTAGAGGCTTTCTGCTAATTGAGCTCTACGAGTGAGTCTAAGACATACTGGAGAAATAAGACCTTTAGTAGTATTAATACCTTCATCAGCTAAACCTTTGATTATTTCTGTTTCAGCGAGCAGGTTATTATTATATCTAATACAAACATCAGCAGGTGATAGGTAAGCATTAGCTAACTCTAATACATTATTGTATGAAAATTTCGAAGAAATTAATAGATTATTAATAATCCATTCAGGAAAAGATTTGTATTTTTGTAAATATTCAATGAATTTTTCGTGATAATCTACAGAGTTTGGATTTAAGTCGTTGAATGAATTATTAATTACAAAGATTAAATTAATTAGTTCGTTAATCCAATTTTTGGATGTATCTTGCGTCGTATCGAAAAGGTTTATTATTGATGTTTGTATATTTGAGGTAAAATCAATAGATGAATCGAAAAGTGACTCAGGGAATAGCAGGAAGAAATCAATTTTTTGATCTAAA
>JAUQWR010000414.1 GCA_030835065.1 Candidatus Kapaibacterium sp. | reverse complement strand
TGATATTTCTACTCATTCATTCAAAGTTGTCAGTCCCGAAAAAACTACAAAATACAAAGACAATTCAGCAACTAAAGGTATGCCTAATAGCTGTGCATTGTCTTGCCACCGAAATGGACAGGGTTCTTTTGGCTCTGGTACTTCTTTTGGCATTACTGACAATAACTTAGGAGATTGGACTGAAGCAAGCGATTTGGCTCTTGCTGATACTCTAAACAAATATTATAAAATGATGTTTGAGGATGATAATAGCGTGAGTATCGAAACTACCGACTACTACACTGCTTTACTAAGCCAAAACTATCCTAACCCATTCTATAACTCTACAAATATTGAATTTGCAATAAACAAATCTGGAAATGTAAAAGTCGAAATATACAGCATTTCAGGACAATTAATTAATATTTTGGCTAATGATTTGTTTAATGCAGGTGCTTATAAACTCAATTGGGATGGCAGATCTGTCGATGGCTTCATACTTCCATCTGGAACATACCTCTGCAGATTGAGTCTTAATGGCAAAGTATTCGACAATCGAAGGATTATTATTGCAAGATAATTTTATTAATCAAAGGGCATTCAATTTTGGATGCCCTTATTTTATTACTAAACATCAGTTTTTATTATCATTTCGCAATTCTTGCAATCAAATTCTAAAGCATATCTATTTATTTTATCTTCAAGATATAGTATTTCGCTCGAATTTAAACTCTTACCTGAATATTTTGGACAAAGTCCATACTCATACTTCAAACACATTTTTGTGGTCATTAATTTAATATCTTTTTTCAAAGTATTTACTTCTAAGCCATATTCGATCTGCTCTACATTGCATCTTTTTAAGAATTGCTCGGCATATCTATTTATAACATTATACGAATAATCAAGGTTTTTTTCAGGATAAGTATCTGATTTAATTTCTCTACCATTTTCTCTCTTATATTCCGATAATATATAATTACTAAAATCTTCAAACA
The DNA here is from genome assembly GCA_030835065.1 of Candidatus Kapaibacterium sp. GTDB lineage: Bacteria > Bacteroidota > Ignavibacteria > Kapaibacteriales > UBA2268 > JAUQWR01. Next base: position 2,107 of record JAUQWR010000414.1, on the reverse strand, counting down.
ATTCTCTGCGGATTTTATTTAATTCGGAAATTGGAATATGTGGCATTTCTACATTATTATCTATTATTATTTGATTAATCCTAAATATACTATCGCCCGTCTTATTAAACTGCTTAATAATATTATTCTTGGCTGATTCCTGATTTTGTGCTTTTTCAAATTCTAATATTACAGATTTTATATATTGATGATTATAATTATTATTTATATAAATATTAATTCCTTCAGCAATAAATTCAATCCTGATATCAACAGCAATTTTTCGAATTGATTTATCATTTGATAGAAATTTTTCAAATTCTAAATCATTATTTCGATAAATAATCTGTCCCTTTTTAAAATTAATTCCTTCAGCAATTTTTACTTTATTATCTACTACCTTGTTGACATAAAATCCAATTAACTCGCTATCAACAAATAAGCAGAGTCCATCACCATTTACAATTTTTTCGTTTGTATCAATTATTATTCTATCCTTTTCAATACTAGAGATTTTCCCCAATCTTTTGCCAAGCGATTTTGGGGTTAATTCATTTCTTAATCCTTCATTTCGTCCGAGTAAAAAGTAATTTGATAATCCACGATTAAAACTTTTATAAGGATCAGGTACAAAAGCAATTTCAGTATTACCATTAGAAGATTTTATATATTCAGGATTATTATTCAGATACATATCAATTTTTTTTCTAATATAAGAGCAGATATTTTTAATATAAACAGAATCTTTAAGTCTGCCTTCGATTTTAAAAGAACAAATGCCTGATTGAATTAACTGAGGAATATAATCGCTATTGTCCATATCTTTAAGTGACAAAATGTACTTATCTTTGTCGATATATCGACCTTTATCATCCATCAAATTATATTTCATCCTACACAATTGAGCACATTCGCCTCTATTGCCACTACGTCCTTTATAAACCTGACTAAAATTACATCTACCGCTAAATGATACACACAAAGCACCAAATACAAATGCTTCAAGTTCTAATTTTGTCGATTGCGATACATTTTTGATTTGTTCTAAGCTCATTTCCCTGGCAAGAATTGCTCTGGAGATACCAATATTTTCAAGAAACTTAATATAATCAATATTATAATTATGCATTTGTGTTGATGCATGAATAGGAATATCAGGCATACCAAGTTCCAACAACCCGAAATCCTGAATAATCAAAGCATCGACACCTAACTGATAAAGTTGATGGCATAATTTATTCGCAGATTCAATTTCATCATCTTTAAGCAAAGTATTGACTGCAGCAAAAACTTTTGCATTATATCTATGGGCATACAAAGCAAGTTGCTCAATATCCTGCAAAGAATTTCCGGCAGCCTGGCGGGCACTAAAAAGTGTGGCGCCGATATATACTGCATCGGCGCCATAATTAATTGCTATCTTTCCTTGCTCCAAATTTTTTGCCGGAGCCAACAATTCAATTTCTTTTTTATTCATTAATCGCATTGACCAACTTTTAGTAGAGTTTTTTTGTATTCCCAAATATTATGAGTTTTAGAATATTCAAATCCTAAGAAGCTTAAATTGACACCACATGCACCAATAAACGAACATCTTGCCTGCTGGCATGCAGGAAACACAGTATAGTCGCCACCAATCAAAAAGGCAGTATGAATCCATGGTACTACTGTCTCTCCAAACATATCTAATTCGAGTCTTGGAAATCCTATACCAAAATTCATTGCAATACTTGATGAAGCACCTGACTGAGCAATATTCTTATCCATAGTGTAGTTGCCTGCATTTCCTTGAGTGCTTACGTTCAATCCATCAAATTTTACTCCCGTCGATGAATTATATTTGAATTTAACTGACACTTGCGATGATCCATCAACTGGAACTACCGAATTAATCACCACCATCAATTTAATATTCAATATCACAGGTATTGGACCTACCATAAATGGATATTTAAGCAATACAATTGGTAATTCGTAGTTTAGCAAGTCGCTTCCCGACCCAAGTACTGTAGCTGATAGAGTAAGATCTCCATTAATATCATTATTCAAATTATCAAATTTTGTAAGTTTATTGTTTTTATATTCTAATTCTGAAGCTGTAGAAAATTTTGAAATTGTACCTTCAGCT
>JAUQWR010000413.1 GCA_030835065.1 Candidatus Kapaibacterium sp. | reverse complement strand
AGACTTAAGCATATCAGCTCTTTGCAATTCTTTTTTTAAGATTAAGAAGTGATTCGAGTAATTCAACATCGTTATGGAATGAACTAGGTCTGATTCGTATCAGTCTTCGTCTGTTTTTAATTCGCATTTTAAATAATCTATTGCGTGTAGGTATTTTGTTTTTAAAGTTTTGTTTAGATACAAATAAGCTCGAAATATCTGATATATTATATTTCTTTTCGCCTAATCTGGATTTGAACACTATATGGTCTTTACCAAAAATAACAGTTCTTCCCTTGACGGCTTGAAATAAAAGTGCAACAGAAGTAATAATAATGAAAATTTGTAATAAAATAACGATAGGATCTTGCAGAGTCATAGAAAATTCTCCAGCTTCGATAGAGCCTTTGATTATACTATAAACGACCATAATAATAGCATAAGAAGAAATTGACTGCCAATATAAATCCAGCCTTTGTTTGAAAACTTTTTCGTTGTTGTTGTTCATTACTATACCCACATTATATATATAATGTTATATCGATTTAGTTCTTCAATAATTTTATAATTTTATCAGCACAATCTGAAGCCGCCATTGGCTTTGCCAGATTTGCAGCAGAATTGCTCATAGCTGTCAGTTTGGCTTGGTCATTGACGATTGAATTGATTACATCAAAAAGTTTGTCCGATACTTGAGAATTATCAATAAGTATAGAAGCATTTTTTTGTTCTAGTACTTTTGCATTATGATATTGCTCGTTGTTGGATGCAGATGGCAAAGGAACAAGAGCCGAAGGTTTTGCCATGACGCATAATTCTGCAACAGTAGTAGCCCCGCTACGAGCAATTACAAAATCGGATGCAGCATAAGCATTTGCCATATCATCAATAAATGTAGTTACAATTATATTTTTTGGAACATTAGTTGGAGGAGTGTAATTCTTGCCTGTCTGCCAAATAAAATTAATATTTAATTCAGCAAGTTTTGATAATTCTTTTTCCATTGCAAGATTAATTGAACGAGCACCTAAGGATCCGCCAAATATTAAAACTAATGGATTATCATTTTCAATATTCCATACCGAACGGGCTTTCTGCTTGTCAGGCTTGTTTAATATTGCTTTTCTCACAGGATTGCCAAGCGGATACATTTTGCTATGAAGCGAAGCATCAAAAAAGGATTTACTTTCGTCGAATGCAGTGCAAATAAAATCAGCCCTTTTGGATAGCATTTTGATTGCCTTTCCGGGATTAACGTTAGATTCCATCAAAACCAGAGGGATTTTTGTCATGCTAGCAGCTATTCCCGCTGGATAAGAAAGATATGCACCGGCACAAATCACAGCATCAATACCTTCTTTCAATATAATTTCACGACAAGTATTGATTGATGAAATTATTTTAAATGGTAGCATCACAGTATCGAACGAAATCTTTTTCTTAAGACCGGAAATATTAATTTCATGGAATTTATATCCCATTTGTGGAACTATTCTGCCTTCAATTTTGTCTGCATTGCCTACAAAATGGAATTCAGCTTTATTATCAAGCTTTTCCGAAATTTGTTCGGCAACCGCAATCGCCGGAAAAAGATGCCCACCGGTACCTCCGGCAGCAATCAAAAACTTCATTATTCTATTCGCCATTTTCATGCTTTTCAAATCAATAATCGCAAAAATACAAAAAGTTTGGGCTCAAACTCAATTTTTTTATTGGTTTAATTATAATTATTTGATAGTTTTACATGCTTAATAATTAAATAAAGGATTAAATAATGAAAATATTAAAACCGATTTTGATTGGCGGAGTGGCATTAAGCATTTCGTTTGGCTCTGTATTGGCTCAAAACAAACAGCAAGACAAAGGTCAATTTATCGAATATAAAAACTCATACTGGCAAGAAATTGAAAAATCGATAAAAGAATTCGAATCTAAAAAAGAAGAACCCAAAAAAACTTTTAAAATTGATACAAAAGGATTGAAACTTCCTACTAAATTAGAGCAATTCAAGCAAGAATGGCACAATACTCCAATTTCGCAAGGTTCCACAGGCACTTGCTGGTGCTTTTCGGGTACTTCAATGCTCGAATCAGAAATTTATAGAATGAACAAACAGAAAATTAAAATTTCTGAAATGTACACTGTCTATTGGCAATATGTAGAAAAAGCAAGACGATTTGTTAGAGAAAGAGGTAATTCTCATCTTGGAGAAGGTGCACAAGCAAATGCTGTTACAGAAATGTGGAAGCTCTATGGTTGTGTGCCAGCCGATGCATATACAGGTTTAAAACCTGGACAAACTCATCATGCACATGATAAAATGTTTAATGAAATCAAAAACTATCTCGATTTTTGCAAGAAGAATAGTATTTGGAACGAAGATCAGATACTCGAAAATATTAAATCAATATTAAATAGTTATATGGGAGTGCCACCAACCAAAGTAGTTTATAATGGCAATCAATATACTCCAATGGAATTTATGAAACAAGTAACAAAAATCAACCCAGATGATTATGTTGATTTTATGTCTATAATGGAAAAAGAATATTGGAAAAAACAAGTACACGATGTGCCGGACAATTGGTGGAAATGCAATACATATAATAACATACCATTAGATGACTTTATCAATGGAATAAAGAAAGCTATCAAGAATGGATATACAATGGTAATAGGTGGCGACGTATCCGAAGCAGGTATGTATCCATATGATGATGTTGCAATAGTACCATCATTCGATATACCATCAGAATATATTGACGAAAATGCGCGTCAGTTTAGATATTCAAACCATACTACAGAAGACGATCATGGCATACATTTGCTAGGCTATACAGAAATTGATGGCAAGACATGGTTTTTGATAAAAGACTCAGGCTCGAGTGCAAGAAACGGAAAGCATTCAGGATACTTTTTCTATCACGAAGACTATGTGAAACTAAAGATGCTTGCATTTACATTACATAAATCAGCAGTAGAAGATATATTGAAAAAAATGAAGGATTAATATAAAATGGAAGATAATCAATTGCCAATAAATGGGGCACAATATTATACAGAAAATGGATTTTGGCGAAAAGTAGCCGCTGCTTCTAAAAAGGCAGGTGGGAAATTACTCGAAACTGCGTTAAGTTTATTCTATGCAATGCAAGATTCTGATACACCCAAATGGGCAAAAACAGTAATATTAGGTACTTTAGGCTATTTTATTATGCCAGTGGATGCAATTCCGGATTTTGCACCATTAGTAGGTTTTTCTGACGACATGACTGCATTGCTTTCGGCGCTTGCAGTTGTCGGCATGCATGTCAAAAAAGAACATAAAGAAAAAGCCAAAGAAAAAATTGAAAAAATATTAGGGCGAAATTAGCTTTAGCAAATAAATAAAAAAAAGTTAAAAATTGAAGCTAAAGATATAAAAAATAAAGACGATAAAAAAAACAAGTGATAAGTCACGAAACTAAAAACTAAAAAATATTTTTTAGACAGCTAAAGTTTGTGGAAAAAGTGACGAAAATCACATTAGGAGGATGGAAATAGTTGGCAGGAGGCCCAAAGAAATAAAATTGTACAGGGAGGTTTATTATGCCAACAGCAATAAGCGGCGAATCGAGAATTCGTACAAACATACCGGCTGAAAATGCCTATAATTCATTAATTCAATCTAGCAATAATATTGCATTACGTCAATTGCGTTTATCTACAGGCAAGAGAATAAACGCAGCAGCAGATGACGTTGCTGGTTATATTACATCGCGTGCGTTGCAAGCAAGAAACGGTGCTTTGAAAGCTGCTTTGATGAGTGCCGGTGATGCTAAAAACGTTACTTCTATCGCTCAAGATGCATTAGACCAAATCAATGGTTTGATGACTCAAATTAAAGATGCAACTGCTATGGCATCTTCAGGTGCTTTGGGCACAGACGAAAAAGTTGCTCTATCAAAAGGTGCTTATCGTTTGGCTCAACAAATCCAGTTTATTACCGACTCTACTGTATTCGGCGGAAAACAGCTCCTTCAAGGTTCTTTCTCTGGCGACTGGGTAATGGGTTATTATGGTAATAATGATTTGATGAAAATTGAAATTGACTTGACAACCGGTAATTCCGATTTCAATATTGATAACAATAGCTATTTCGACCTTAATGCTACTAGCGAAGATATTGCTACTCGTGGCTCGTCTACTGGTGCATCAACAAACTTCGCTGGCGTTAGTGGTTTGAATTTAGAAGATTTCAACAACATTACTGCTAATGATCTTGGTATTTTCACTAACGATCCAAATGCAACAAAAAATGTTCACCAAACTTTGCAATCACTTGCAACAGCTTTGAACAACATCAACAAAGTTGCTTCTTATCTTGGCGGTATCGAAGTTCGTTTGAATTCGCAGGAAACTATGTTGAAATCACAAATGACAAACTATAAAGCCGCGATTTCACGTATAGAAGATGCTGATGTTGCTACTGAACAAATGGAATTGGTGAAAGCTCAGTTCTTGCAACAAACATCTTTAATATCATTGAGCCAAGCTAATCAAAATCCTTCATCATTCTTGCAGCTCTTTAGATAATAAAGACTGATCCGAATGGCTGAGCAAGATTAGATTGGTACAATAATTGATAATATCAATGTGAAAGGCGGGTTGCTTTGCCCGTCTTTCATGTATTTGAGAATCTAGTTAATGAGGTAATTTATGGCTACTTCTGCTCAGCAACTCGCTGCAAGCAAAATGTATGGTGGCGGAAAAGATTCTAAATCCAAAATACCTGCTTACCTTGAGCAAGAAGTGCTCTCGTGGAGTAAGGAAAAAATTATTCTTAAAATGTATGATCTCTTTATCGTGAGCTGCAAACGTCAAGACGTCAATAAGATGAGTAGAGTCTTAATTGAATTGATGGGTGCTCTCAATTTTGAATACGAAGAAACTTCTACCAGGCTCTATCGTCTCTACGAATATTGCCAAAGATGTATCTTCCAAAAAAAATATGATGAAGCTTTATATATTATTACTGAATTGAGAAATACTTGGGCGAAAGCCTTTAATCTTGAATAATTTCGAGGCTTGGTATGAGTGATGTCTCTGGTGTTAGTTCTGGTAATTCCCAGCTGGATTTGCTTGTCGAGTCTTATAAACAATCTCAGGCGAGTAGGGTTACTAACCTTAAAACTCGCAAGACCGACTTGCAGTCTAAACAAAATTTCTATAACAATCTTAATTCTAAATTGTCGAGCCTGACTTCCAGCCTCGACAAATTTGGCAATTTTAAAAAGATTGGCGATAAATGGGAATATTCTAAACTAGATGGAATCGACGAGGATTTCGTTACTCGTTCTATTAGTTCCTCAGATTCTTCTGTACTTACTGCCACTGTCAATAGCGCTGCTACTGTCGGTGTTCACTCTGCCAAAGTTAATAGACTTGCATCTAATGATTTGCTTGTTTCAAAAAAACTTAATTTGACAGAAAGTTTCGGTATGGCTGCCGGTACTTACAAATTTAAATTGACTTCCGGCACTACAAGCAAGGAAGTCTCTGTTGCTTTAGATGGAAATGAAACAAATCAGCAAGCTCTTAAAAAAATAACTGAAGCTATTAATAATACTACTGATATTACTGTTAATTCTTCTTTCGTGAAAGATACTGAAACTACCGGCAGATTGTCGCTTTCTGCTGAAGAAACCGGCCAAGCCAATCAAGTAGTGGTAGAAGAAACAGAATTAACTCAAAAACTGGGCTGGACTGCATCATTGAATGCAGATACAGCTAATCGTACTGTTTTTACTGCTACCGATGCCGGATATAGAACTAAAGATGTTGCTGATCTAACTTCCAAATTTGAACTCGATGGCATTGCAATTACTCGAGATTCAAATGAAATTTCGGATGCTTTGGATGGTATTACTTTCAATCTGCTTAAAGTGCAAGATGCAGAAGATGCGGCAGTATCACTGACTACTGCTATCGATTCGAAAGCAGTAGAAGACTTGATAAATCCACTTGTTAAAAGTTATAACGAAATGATGACTTTTTTGAATTCAAGTAGATCTTTGATGCGTAGCGATTCTGGGGTTACATCTCTGCAATCACGTTTGCGTTCTTTGCTTACTACTCAATTAGTGCCCGGAACTGATACTGATACGCCACATTATCTGACTGATATCGGATTTAAAATAAATCAAGACGGTACACTAACTTTAAGCGACAAAGATAAACTTAAGACATATCTGGCAAAAGCTAATGGCTCACAAAAAGTAGCAGATTTGTTTACTTCCGACAACGGATTTGTAAGCAAAATCAACGATGCAGTTTCAAGCCTTCGCTCTAATAGCGATAGCTCAGGCTTGATCCAAACAAGAAAAAAATCGATTGATGAACAAATACGCAACACAGACAAAAGAATTACACAAGTACAAGAAAGTATTGATCAGCAAGCCGAAATATTAAAAAAGGAGTATGAGAACTATCTCAAATCATTCTATACGGCACAAGGACAATATTCAATAATCGGAACCATGTCTTCCGGCTCGAGTGCTAGTAGCTACACAAGCCAGATGAGCGGTTCGTATTAAATTTTACCGACAATAAGAGGTAGGCTATGATAAGCGCCATCACAGGAACAAGCGGTCTGACGACCAATAAGTTCGATGAGCTGAAGTCTGATGTTAGAAAAGATAAATACGCAATGGTTGCGGATAAATTCATGGAAGAAATACAGGCTCACAAGGATGTAGGCGCTAAACAAGAGACTTCAAGCATAAATGATGAATCCGGAAAGAAAAATTCGCCGGACTATGCAGAATTGGGCAATAAATTAAAATCAATGCTCGACGATGCCAATTTGTTTCTCGAATTTAGAATTGATGACGAGAGCAAAAAAATGGTGTTGAGAATAATTGATGACCAAACTAAAGAAGTAGTAAGGCAGTTCCCGCCCGAACTAACTCTCAAAATTGCCCGGATTGTTGCAAATTCACTCGGGAGCGGACAGCTGACAAATGCGAAAGTGTAATGCCGACAATATTGGAAAATTTTTAGATTTTGTTTTGGAAAAAACAAAACAAATAGATATTTTGCTTTTCGACGAAAATGAAACTAAAGATTTTGAAAAAATTGCCGATATTTATAAAAAGAGAGGAGAAGCTTTGCAAGCACTAAAAACATGGTATGATACAGAACAAGGATTTGCTCAAATCCAAAATTCTGAAAAATATCGTGAAAGCTTAGCCGAAATTGAAAAAATCGACAGAAAAATTCTGTCGGAGCTTAAAAGCAAAGTCGGAGTGCTCGGTGAAAAACTGAAACGCTTGCATAAGCAAAAGTCAGTGTTAATTTATTCGAAGAGTGTGATATAATGAATATTTCGTCCATAAAACCAGAAGGCGTATATGCCTCGAAAGGAACCGCTAAAAGTTCCGGCAAGGGAGATGCTTCGATCAAAAGCGAGGATAAAAAAGGTACTAGAGCTGCCGATAAACTCGAAATCTCCCCAGAAGCTCAGATGATGAGCTCGATTATGGCAAAAATGAAATCCGGTTTCTATAATTCTCCGGAAGTAATAAAAGAAACAGCACAAAAATTATCGCAAGAGCTGCCGCCCGAATCATTATAATTCGGGCTATTTTTTTTTATACCCCTGGCTTCCCCCAATTATTTTTTCGCGTTTCCCAAAAAATTATTTCTTAATAGAAAAAAATTTCTTATTTTATATATGTAGTTCGGTGATATTAGTTAAGTAAGCATGGAGATAGTATGTCGAGAACTCTCAACAAAGTTATGTTAATTGGTAATGTAGGTAAGGATCCGGAACTTAAGTTTACTCCAAGTGGTATTCCTGTCGCTTCCTTTAGATTGGCTACTTCCGAAACTTGGAAAGATAGGAATGGTAATCTGCAAGAACATACTGATTGGCATACTGTGGTCGCTTGGCGCGGCTTAGCAGAAGTTTGTAACAAACTTGTTAAAAAAGGTGCCAGAGTTTATATTGAAGGTAAATTGCAAACTCGTTATTTCGAGGATAAAAATAATGCCAGACGCCATATTGTCGAAATTTTAGCCGATAATATGCTGCTTCTGGATGCTCGTAAATCTAAAGATGATTTCTCTGATCATAAGTTAGATGATTTCGATGATGCTCATTTTATGACCGAAATGGATGAATCTTTCGAAGATTCTTTGATTCTGGACGATCGCTCTGCTCGTCATGATGATGAAATACCTTTTTAATTAGAAATTTTTACCTTTTATATACGTTAAAGCCCTTCGTGGGCTTTGTTTTTTTTATGGTTAATTTATGAATAATTCGAAAAAAAATGAAATTAAGGTTGGTATTGTTGCTGTTATTGGAATACTTGTGCTTATGTTAGGTATTACTTTCGGCAAGGGCCTTAA
>JAUQWR010000412.1 GCA_030835065.1 Candidatus Kapaibacterium sp. | reverse complement strand
GCTGTGGAAGACAATACTATTATCGATATCGAACCCAGCGCAGCTTCGTATGTAAATGGCAAAAAAGCTCAACAGATAACCCTTAACAAAGGCGAATCATACTTGATTCAAGCTAGAATTACATATTCTGATTTATATCCTGATATGACAGGATCGACTGTTAAATCTAATAAACCGGTAGCTGTTTTTGCAGGACATCAACGCTCTGCCCTACCCATAGTTGATAGCGAGCAAAGCCCTTCAAGAGACTGCTTATTGGAACAAATGGTACCTATTAGTGCTCTGGGCCGTAATGCTATTGTTGTACCTTTTGCAGCACCACAAACTTCTGTACAATCCGGAAATGATTTATTCAGAATATTAGCTGTTTTCGATAGTACAATTGTTAAAATTAATAATGTTGAATATGGTACATTAAGCAAAGGAAAATTTTTTGAATTTCCACTCGAAGAGCCTTGCTATATTGAAGCTAGTTCACCTATTCTTGTTTCACAATATAAGAAATCCTCAAACAATCAAAGTCAAAGATTTAATCCCGGCGATCCATTAATGCTATTAATGCCTCCAAAAGAGCAATATGACCTAAAATATCGAGTAATCAATGCTCAAGCTTGGGATTATGACAATATGAATGATATTTATGATATTGTATATACTGAGCAATACATAACTGTAATTGCACAAACAAATAGAATTTCAGGCTTGAAATTGGATAACAATACAATTCCACAGGGTTTATTCAGACCTGTATCTAATTCCGGCTACTCTTATGCAAATATACCTGTAACTGATGGAGTACATAATCTTGAAGGCGATTCACCTTTTGGTGTATTTGTTTATGGTTATGGACAAGCTAATTCATATGGCTATCTTGGTGGTATGAGCTTTAAACAAATTGATTATAATCCTCCGGCAATTACTTACAAAACTGATTGCTTCACAGTATCAGGTGCAATTACTGATACTGCTTTTGCTGATTCTAGAATAATTAGTGTTGATATCGATAAAAATTCAGAAATTAATGTCGATTCAAAAATTGATACTTTTAATAAATTTGCTTCTATTGTCAAATTTAATGCTCAGCTTAAGGATAAATACAGTGATGGTTCTTTCCAAATACATGCTGCAGATTCGATGGGATTGAGCAAAAAAATTAAAATCGACATACCGGGTTTTACTGTTTCGATGAATAAAAATCAAACTTCTAATATTAAATATTATTCTCAATCACTTGTTGGAAAAACCACTCATTGTTTTGATACATATTTGTATAATTATGGAAAATTTGAACAAAAAATAACCAAGTTGAAATTCAAAAATTTCAATTCAGCTTTTACTTATAATCCTTCACCGGAATTAACAATAAAACCAAATGATAGTTTGAAACTTACTATTTGTGTCGATACAAAAAATATTGGTAATATTGTTGATACTTTGATAATCGAAAATCCATGTATTGATCGTCAAGTCCTTGCAATCAATCTTATAACTCTTGAAGACTCAGACAAACCAATCGTAACAAAACTTAATGATTCTTGCCATAAAAAAATTGAACTCTTAGTTGCTGATTCTCTTAAAAGCGATTATGGTATCGAATCTATCGAAATATTAAAAGAAACAAATTGCAAAGTAACTAAACTTGGTGGTTCAAATTCTAAACAAAAAGTCAGTATCGAAATTTTCGATCCATACAAAGATTCTTATTACAAAATTGTTGTAAAAGACAAATCCGGCAAGACAACAGAATTTGAAGAAATAATTCCGGGTTATACAATAAGTTTTGGCTCATACGAAACTGAAGTCTTTGATTTTGGAGAATATACAATCGGAAAAGTATTGAATGACACTTTGTGGTTGCATAATTATGGCAACTCTCCGATCGAAGTCGATTTAGTCCAATTGGAATACAATATATTGTTTTCAGTGCCACGACATCAAATTCCTTTTACTATTCAGCCGAAAGACTCATTTCCATTGGTGATTTGCTACACTCCAAGTTCAGTCAAGAAGCTCAACGATGAAGATATTCTTAAAATCGGATTTAATTGCCTGACCAAGCCAGTAAAATTATTAGGTAAAGGCACTAGATTCGAAGCTTATGGCGATTCAAAATGTAATTCTGAGATTTATATGCGAAGCGATTCTGTTCGCAAAGGTGTAATGACTATAAATGCTTCACCAAATCCTGTAATTAACAACAAGCTGATGATTAAAATTGAAAATCCTCAAAATCAAAATGTTGATATAATCGTTTATGATGTTTATGGATCAGAAATCAGTAAAATTTATTCGGACTTTCTTGCAAAAGGTGAATTCGAATTATCAATTAATACTGATGATATTAAATCCGGAAATTATGTTATTGTAGTTAATGGCAAAGAAGATAGATTAAGCAAATTCATAACTATAATAAAATAAAAATAATTATCAATTTTTTGAAAATTTGTAGATTTGTTCATTATTTTTGAAACAAATTGCAATGGAAATCGTAGCAAAAAAATAGTATATAAACTAATAGTAAAGGGTAATGATGAGGAAACAATTCTTAGTAGGCAGCCTACTACTCGTCGTTGGTGTTGTGTCGGGATTAGTACTTCAACCACTATTTTCGAAAGATAATGTCTACGACTTGCTCGAAAAGTACAAATATGTTTTTAACACTGCATTTAGAAATTA
>JAUQWR010000411.1 GCA_030835065.1 Candidatus Kapaibacterium sp. | reverse complement strand
TTTTCTTTTCTTTTAATTTTTCAAGCACTTTTTCTTCTTTCATTGCTTCAGTCAATTTTCCTCGACGATAATTTTCAATTTCTACAATCTGACTTTTTTCTTTATTAAGCCTTTCGTGCTCTCTATCGAGAAAATTGCGATGAAATATCATATCTTGAATATCGCTGGCTTTCAACTTTCTCGACTTAATTTTATTTACTTCATCCCTGCTAGCTCTATTTTCAGAAATCAATCTTTCTTTTTCATATCTTACTCTGAGAGCAGATGCAAGCGAATCTTTTGCCTGATTGACTTTGTATGTCTTTAGCTTGAGCAATGGTTCGCGTCTGAAATTAAATTTTTTTGCCATCTATCAGCTCCTTCCCATTAGCAAATTATCAGATCTTATAATCTCAAAAAGATCTTCAATTGTTTGATCTAATGAAATAGAATCCCCTACTCTTTGCTTAAGGAATTGATTTATCTTATCATTAAGCCTAATCGACTTATCAATTTTGGGATTTGATCCTGTCTGATATGCACCTACAGAAATAAGATCTTCGGCAGAGCGATAGGTTGCAAGCATCTCTTGAATAAAAATGGCAGCCTGATAGTGATCTTCGCTGATTATTTCATTTCTTACTCTGGAAATACTTTCGAGTACGTCAATTGCAGGATAATGCCCCATCGAAGCAAGCCTTCTCGACAAAACAATGTGACCATCTAATACTCCTCTTGCAGCATCGGCTATAGGTTCGTTCATGTCATCGCCTTCCACCAACACAGTATAAAGTCCGGTAATAGAGCCTTTTGTCGATGTCCCGGCACGCTCCATCATTCTTTGCATATTTGAAAACACCGAAGGAGTATATCCTTTTGTTGTTGGTGGTTCGCCAATAGTAAGACCTACTTCACGCTGAGCCATTGCAAAACGAGTAACAGAATCCATCATTAACATCACATCTAGGTCTTTGTCGCGAAAATATTCTGCAATAGCAGTTGCAGTAAGTGCAGATTTTACTCTCACCAATGGAGGAGCATCGCTTGTTGCAACAACAACTACAGACCGCATCAAACCTTCTTCGCCTAGATCTTTTTCAATAAAATCTTTAACTTCTCTGCCGCGTTCACCAATTAAAGCTATCACATTGATATCTGCACTTGTATTGCGAGCTATCATGCCTATAGTAGTTGATTTTCCCACGCCAGATCCGGCAAATATGCCCACACGCTGACCTTTTCCTAGTGTAAGCATTCCATCAATTGCCCTAATACCAGTCGATACAGGTTCAGTGATACGAGTACGCATCAATGGATTTGGAGGCAGTGCATAAATCGATTTTTTACTTGAATATTCTATTGGACCTTTGCCATCTAATGGATTGCCAAGCCCATCTACAACTCTGCCAAGCAATTTATCTCCTAGCTTTACACTCAAGGAAGATCCCGTAGATACCAGTTCCATTCCGGGAGCAATCTCTGTCAAATCGCCTAAAATCATAGATAATATTTTTGTTTTATCTTTAAATCCAACAATTTCTGCATAAGATCTAATATTGCCTTCTCTGTCTCTTAATTCGAGCAATTCTCCTATACCGGCTTTGGGTCCGTCAGATTCGATAACTAAGCCGACAACTTTGCTAATCTTACCACGTTTCTCAATAGTATTTGTATTGTGAACTATAGGTTTTAATTTATTTAGCAATATTTCAGCATTAGCATACATTATAATTCATCCATATAATCATTTATACTTTTTGATGAATCAATTTCTATTGAATTTAAATTATCCTCAGATTTTGGAAGCTTAGGAAAACTCTCCTCAGAGTCTTTAATATCTGCCTCTAAAAGTATTTTTTTAAGTCTTTCGAGTTGCACAGAAAATCTTGCATCAATAGTTCCAGCAGCAGTAATCAACATACAAGATCCTTTTTCGATACTATCATCTGGCACAATAGACATATTTTTGATTAAATCTTTATCTTCGATAAGCTCACTTTTAATCTGATCTAACACATTATAATCAGCAGGATTGATGATAATTTTCATTATCTCTTCATTATCCAATTCTGCAATAGCTTTTTTTACTTGATCGACTACAATCACAGATGTTTCAGATTCGTGAGTGAGAATATGATTGGCAATAGTAATAGACAAAGGAACAACAGACGCTTGCAGCTTGATGATTTCATTTCTAAACTGGCTTCTAAGCTCGCGCGAAAGTTCATCAAAACGTTTAATCCATCTTTGATGCAAATCAATTTCGGCTTCGAAAGTAGCACGCAAAGAGTCCTGACCTTCTTCAAATCCCTTATCATAAGCAGCTTGAATTTGGCTTTTAGCTTCTTCGAGAGGTACTGATTCCTCAGGAATATTACTCAAAGATATTTCAATAGGCTGATTTGAATCAGAAATAGTGAAAACCTCTGTATAAATCGTTTGCTTTGGCTCAGGAACAACTTCTTCGATAATTTCAATTTCTGGTTCGGGTACAATCAATTTTTCGAGTTCAGAAAGCTTTTCCTGGAGAAGTTTCTGCTCAATTTCTTTTACCTTTCTATCAAACTCGCTCCTAATTATCTCTTCATTTCTGATAATTCTGAGCTTTTGTTTTTTACGCGGTATTTTTAAAATAATTTGATTCATAACCCGAAACACAAATTTGATTAAACAAATATATCCTCTTTACCTCTGCCGCCAATAGCAACTTCGTCTTGCTCTTCGAGTTTTTTGATAACATCGACAATACGCATCTGAGCACTTTCGACTTCTTTAAGCTTGACCGGACCCATAAATTCAAGTTCTTCTTTGACCACCGCAGCAGCACGTTCAGACATATTCTTGAATATTTTAGCTCTAATTTTTTCGTCTGATACTTTGAGCGCCAGAGCCAAATCGCGTTTGTCTACATCTCTAAGAATTCTTTGAATACCTTTGTCGTCGATAAGAATAATATCTTCGAACAAGAACATAAGGCGTTTG
>JAUQWR010000410.1 GCA_030835065.1 Candidatus Kapaibacterium sp. | reverse complement strand
ATAAACAATCAAATCTTCCGGTCTTTCTGCATTTTCCGGGTCGAGATTGTGTTGTATCATCCTATAAGCAGCTTCTATCTGCCAATTTTTACAAGTTAGTTGAGTACCTCTTGGAACTGTAACGGTTCGCATTAATACACCCCTTAGATTCAATTTATTTCAAAATAATTTATCGTCTATTTATTTTATATCTTTATCGTTGAGTTTATTTTTTTCGAAAATATCTCTAAATAAATCCCAAGAATAAATACCAGTCGAATGTCCGTCTTCCCATTCGACATTTAATGCATAGTTTCCAACTTGATTCAGTTTAGAAATTTTATATTTTCCGGCAGCAAAAGTCTGTAGTAAATTTGAACTGCCGCTTTCCCTTTTTGCCTCGTTGCATTCTGCACAAGGACAATTTTCCCGTAATACTTTCAAGCTTATAATGCTCTCAAAACCATCATTCCATTCAGCTTTAAGCATGTTTGGTTGTGGTCTGCTTATTTTTTTAGGTGTCATAGATTCTCTATATTTTTAGTTTATATACTTTACACCAATACAAAATTAAATATATATTGCTAAAAAAAAAATTAACATTCAAGTTTTAACAAAAATATAACTCATTAATCATATTATTGTTTAACATACATTCGAGTTTTAGCTACAACTAATTCAAATAAAACTCGAGCAAAATATTCTTAGATTTTCATTATATTGCAATATATTTCAAATTAAGGATATTAAAATGTTTAGATATATATTAGTGCTTTTGATTTCATTTCCGGCTTATTTATTCTCTGGAAACAATGTAGAGCTTATAAAATTAAATGATTCAACATATATACATCGTTCTTACTTTACAATCAATGGAAATGAGATTCCATCAAATGGATTGATTATTCTATCAAATTCAAAAGCATTAATTATTGATACTCCTTGGAATGATGCCCAAGCACGAAATTTGATGAAAAAAATCAAAAATGAACTCAAAGCTGAAGCCAATTTACTTATAATTACACATGCTCATAACGACAGAATTGGCGGTATAAAAGCAATGAAAGATAGAAAAGTTCATGCAATATCCAGCCCACTTACAGCAAAATTGGCTGCAAAACAAGGATTTGCAACTCCCGATCCAGATATAAAACGTGATACTTCTTTCAAATTTGGCAATAGAACAATCAAAGTTGAATTCCCAGGCAAAGGACATACGGAAGACAATATCATAGTAACACTTCCTCTCGAAAAAACTATTTTTGGAGGTTGTTTTATTAAATCTGCTCAATCTACTGACTTAGGCAATATCGAAGAAGCTTTTCCAAAGGAATGGATTGTTGCAATCAATAAAATAATTAAAAAATATAAAGATTTCACTCTATTCATTCCGGGACACGGAGAGCATGGAGGAATTGAATTAGTAAACAAAACCAGAGAATTGCTTGAATCACATTTGATGAATAAATCAATCAAAAAGTAATTTCTTTGTTAAATTCTTAGTTAGTTCTTCCAATTTCTTTTGGTTATCTTCATTGATAAGATCACTAACTGATTTTATCAATTCTAACCTATTTTCACCAAGCTTATATAAACCCAAGAATAATTCAGCGCCTTGAGAATTTCTAGTTAAGGCACCACTTATAATATATTTAACACTGAACTTATTTAATGCTCTTATTTCTAAATGGGAAATGGGATTATAATTTTCGACTGAATACATATTAAATAGATTATAAATAGAATCTCTTGTATCTATATCATAGACAACAAATTCAGGGCAATCTTTTGCCATTTCGAAAATACTTTCGGCTAAAGCATAAGAATTGACAACTTTTTTAGTATAAACATCCCATTCTCTAAATTCTTTTTCACTAACAAATTCCACTCCAGTAATTGCTAAAGTCGGTGCTGGCTTTACTTTAAAGCTACCTTCCATATTACTAAACATATTAGTATCTTTTTTGGCAGCGGCATAAGCTCTTTGCAAAGAGCTTAGAAGCGATGGATCAATAAGGGCTTGTTCATTTTCTACATCTCGAAAATTGAGTAGACAAAAGCCCTCTCCAATATTTTTATTTGAACTATCATTAGTAAATACAGAAATATATTCAGAACGGAACATATTCTTGAACATATCAATTTTAATTAATGCAATTTCTTCTGCACCAGCTTTTTTGGCAAGACTGAAGGAATTTAATACTTCATTATTTTGCTTCATTATATTTATTAATGAATCTCTTTCATTCATTTGAATTAGTTCATATGAATTAGTCATTTTTGATATTAGAGTCATTGCTGCATATACTTTAGATTCAGGCAAAGCTTCTTTTTTTACACCTTTACCATAGCTAACAGCACTTATTAATATTTTAGGTTTTTGATTATTTTTAATTGAAGAGCAGGAAATTAATCCTAAAGAAATAGTAAACACTAAAACCAATTTTAAAAATTTATCAGATAGAATCATTATCAAACCAAATATATTAATAAATAAAAAAGCAAATTAGCAAAATAATGGCTTAAAAACAAAAAGAGGCTGCTCCAAACGAAGCAGCCTCTGAAAAATTATTTCATAATTAAAAATTATGGAACAATAACAACCTTTTTATCGATGAAGTCTGCGCCAGAACGAATTCTCAAGCTATAAACACCAGCAGCAAAGTTGCCAGCACTTACTAATTGTACGTTTACTGGATTTTCGCCAGCTACTAAGTTCAATGTTCTTGAGTAAACTAATTCGCCAGTAACACTGTATAATTCAACACTTGCTTCTTGAGCATCTAAAGCTGAAATATTGAAGTTGAAGTTTGAAGAAACAGGGTTAGGAGTTACTTCAGAAACTGCAAAATTACCATTAAAGTTGTGAGTTAATTCTTCATTAACGTTGAAACCTTCTTTAATAGAAGTCTTGCGAGTTTTTGGATTGTTCAATCCAGCATTTGGATTGTAATTTGTTGATAAACCTGTACCATTATATTCAAATACTTGGAATACATAGTCAGTATTACGTATCAAGCCAGTCACTGAAACTGTTGTGCCAGGACCATCATAAACAACGTATGAACCACCACCTAAGTCAGAACCAGCACCGAATACAGTATTTGCTGTATAAGTCATGCCATCAACTGGAGCAACAATACCATTTGTACCTTGTTTTGCAACAACCAATACGTTTGTGCCATTGCCACGTGTCCAGCTAAAGTTGATTTCTGTACGGCTCCAATAGTTCCAATTAATATTTGTAGCTTGTGTGTTTGGTTCGCCAATGATTACTGTCAAGACAGCTGCATTTGAATTTACAGTATTGCAATTGTTTGTAACAACTACTCTGTATTGATAACCAGTAATTGAAGCAGGAACATTAGTAATAGTATAGGAAGTACCTGTAGCTAAGTTGATATCATTCCATGTTTGGCCATTATCTTGGCTTTCTTGCCATTGGTATGAACTAGCATTTGCTGCAACAACTGTAAATGTTACGTTGTCGCCAGTATTTACTAATTGGCTTAATGGATGAGTATTTACAACTGCTAAAGGATTTACTGTAACTGTTACTGCAGTACGTGCTGCTGCAATACACATTGTAGTTGTATTGTATGCTTCTACATAATATGTTGCATTTGCATTCAATACTGGAGTTGTATATGCTGCACCTGTAAATAACAATGTACCTGCATTTGCTGCATCGTAGAAGCGGAAGCTGATACCAGCTACTGCTGTTGGAGTCAATGTTGCTGTGTTGCCAGCGCAAATTGTTGTACCATTTACTAAAGCATTTGCTGGTAATGGATTTACTGTAACTGTTACTGCTGTGCGAGCTGCTGCAATACACATTGTTGTTGTATTGTATGCTTCTACATAATATGTTGCATTTGCATTCAATACTGGAGTTGTATATGCTGCACCTGTGAATAACAATGTGCCAGCTGTTGCTGCATCATAGAAACGGAAGCTTACGCCAGCTACTGCTGTTGGAGTTAATGTAGCTGTGTTGTTTGCACAAATTGTTGCACCATTTACAACAGCATTAGCTGGTAATGGATTTACTGTGATTGTTACTGCTGTGCGAGCTGCTGCAATACACATTGTTGTTGTATTGTATGCTTCTACATAATATGTAGCGTTTGCATTCAATACTGGAGTTGTGAATGATGCGCCTGTACCTAACAAAGTACCTGCTGTTAATGCATCATAATAACGGAAGCCAACGCCTGCTACTACGTTTGGTGTAATTGTAGCTGTGTTGTTAGCGCAAATTGTTGAGCCAGCTGCAACTGCATTTGCTGGTAATGGATTTACAGTTACTGTAACTGCTGTGCGAGCTAAAGCAACACATAATGTTGTTGTATTGTATGCTTCAACATAATATGTTGTGTTAGCATTCAATACTGGAGTTGTATAAGCTGCACCTGTAAATAACAAGTTGCCTGCTGTTGCTGCATCGTAGAAACGGAAGCTTACGCCTGCTACTGCTGTTGGAGTCAAAGTAGTTGTATTGCCAGCGCAGATTGTTGCACCATTTACTAATGCATTTGCTG
>JAUQWR010000409.1 GCA_030835065.1 Candidatus Kapaibacterium sp. | reverse complement strand
TTGATAAAGTTGGTGGATGCTTGATAGGTCCAAATTGTATCGGTGTGCTCTCCACTAGATATAAAGGTGTATTTGCAGGTCCAATACCTAAGCTGGAAGCCAATGGATGCGATTTTGTGTCGGGCTCGGGTGCCACTGCTGTGTTTATTCTCGAAGTAGCAATACCTCGCGGATTGACCTTTGCCAGCTTGTTTTCCGTTGGAAATAGTGCTCAAATTGGTGTGGAAGATGTATTGGAATATTGGGACGAAACATTCGATCCTGCCACAAGTTCAAAAGTAAAATTAATATATATCGAAGAAGTAGCCAATCCAGATAAATTATTAAAACATGCTTCTTCACTAATCCGCAAAGGTTGCAAAATTGCTGCTATCAAAGCAGGTACTACCGAAGCAGGTTCGAGAGCTGTATCTTCGCATACTGGAGCGCTTGCCGGATCTGATCTTCCGGTGGAAGCATTAATGAAAAAAGCTGGTATAGTAAGATGCTACAGTCGTACCGAGCTGGTTGATGTCGCTCAAATCATGATGCACAAAGAATTGAAAGGAAATAATATTGCAATAATCACTCATGCTGGTGGTCCTGGAGTGCTTTTGACTGACACTCTGGATAAAAATGGAATGAAAGTGCCAAAAATTGAAGGCGATGCTGCAGATGAATTGTTAGGGAAATTATTTCATGGTTCTTCTGTTGCTAATCCTATTGACTTTCTGGCTACAGGTAATGCAGAACAATTGGGTGATATTCTAGATTATGTTGAAAATAGATTTGATAATATAGATGGTGCTGCCGTTATTTTTGGTACTACCGGTATGTTTGACGTTAGCCCTGTTTATGATGTGCTTTCTGCAAAAATGGATGAATGCACTAAACCAATCTATGGTATATTGCCATCTCCGGTTCAAGCCGGCGATGCAATTGCTCATTTTCAGTCGCTAGGCAAAACAAATTTCAGCGATGAGTCGTATTTTGGTGCTGCTTTGGCTCGAGTATTTAATACTCCTAAACCTGCAGAAACATTTGAACTTCCTGCAATTGACAAAGCAAAAATAAGAAATTTGATAGACAATGCAGAAAATGGATATCTAAGCCCTGTCAAAGTTCAAGAACTTCTCGATGCAGCAGGTATTCCAAGAGCGAAAGAATTTGAGACAAGTTCGAAATCTGAAGCAGTTGATGCTGCAAATGAATTGGGCTTTCCTTTAGTAATGAAAGTAATTGGTCCAGTGCACAAATCTGATGTAGGTGGAGTGAAACTCAATATTAAATCAATTGCAGAAGTAGAATCAGTATTTGATGAAATGATGAAAATCAAAGATGCAAGCGGAGTATTGGTTCAACCTATGCTTTCGGGCATTGAATTATTTGTTGGTGCAAAACGCGAAGGCAAATTCGGGCATTTGATTTTATGTGGCTTAGGTGGTATTTTTATTGAAGTTTTGAAAGATGTAGCTTATGGTTTATGCCCAATCTCGCCAGCAGAAGCTGATTCGATGATTAAATCAATTAAAGCTTATGGAATAATCAAAGGCGCTCGTGGCAAAGAAGGTGCTAACGAAGCAATATTTGCTGACGTAATCGTTAGACTATCTGCGTTGTTGCAAAATGCTCCTGAAATTTTTGAAATGGATATTAATCCTTTGTTGGGAACAGCTAAAGCAGTTGTAGCTGTAGATGCACGAATTAGAATTGAAAAGTAAATAAAATGAGATATGTGATGAAATTCGGCGGCTCCTCTGTTGCGGATGCCGCCGCTATGTTGAAAGTTTTTGAAATTGTAAATAAGTTTGCTGATAACGAACTTGTAGTAGTGCTTTCTGCTTGCAAGGGTATGACAGACAAACTTATTGCTTGTGCTAATTATGCTTCCAATAATAATTTTTCTGAATCTATTCATTTGGCTGAATCTATCGAAATTCATCATTTCAATATATTAAATGAAGTGATTAATAATGATAAATTGAAGAAAAATGCTCTTGATGATGTAAAGTTTCTTACTGATGAGCTCAAAACTTTTTTAGAAGGTGTGAGCTTACTTCAAGAACTTACTCCTAAATCTTTAGATCAGATATTATCTTTTGGAGAAAGACTTTCTACTTTAGTTTTCAGCCATATCTGCAAGTTTTTGCGCCTTAATTGCAAATGGATGTTTGCACCTGATTTTATTAAAACAGATAGTAATTTTAACTCTGCAAAATATAATATCAGCAATACAAAAAATGCTGCAAATGATAAATTGATCCCTGTTTTACAACAAGAAAAGCTGATTATTACACAGGGATTTATTGGTTCGGACGATGATTCGATAGTTACTACATTGGGCAGAGGCGGTTCTGATTTGTCTGCTGCAATCATTGGTGCAGCTATTAATGCCGATGAAATTTGGATTTGGACAGACGTTAGTGGTGTGCTAAGTGCAGACCCAAGAAAATTGAAAAATACTAAAACTATCAGAAAAATGACTTTCAATGAAGTAAGAGAGCTAGCCTTTTTTGGTGCTAAAGTGCTGCATCCAGATACGAT
The DNA here is from genome assembly GCA_030835065.1 of Candidatus Kapaibacterium sp. Lineage (GTDB taxonomy): Bacteria > Bacteroidota > Ignavibacteria > Kapaibacteriales > UBA2268 > JAUQWR01. The sequence goes on along the minus strand of JAUQWR010000409.1, from coordinate 1,636 downwards.
CAAACCAGCTATGGAAGACAAAATTCCGGTGAGAGTATTAAATACATTCGAGCCCGATAATAAAGGAACTCTTATACTCGAAAATATTATCAAAAATGATGCTGAATTGCACTCAGTTATTTCAATGAATTCATGTGTGTTTCTGAGTATCAACAAGCCAGCTGAAGCAGATTTTAGCAGTTTTGCCAATAATACTTTCAATATTTTAGAATTAAACAATTTTAAAATTCTTTATACTTTGATTACTGAATCTAATATCAGATGTGTTTTGAAACCTGAAAATCAAAGTTTAGATATCTTGTTTGCTACTGAATTTAATAATTATAATATTAAATGGAATGAATGTGCTGTTTTGTGTTTGAGTGGTATTGGAATAGACCAATATAAATTGAAATCACAAAAAATAATAACTAAATTGCAGAATGGCTCTGACTATTATCAACTAATAGCCGGATTTTCTGATAATGCAATAGTAATGATATGCAAAACCGAAGATGAAATGAAAGTTTTAGAACAAATTCATGAATTAATCTTAAATTCAATCGAAGGATAGTCATGGTTTATTTTATATCTGACGTACATTTGGGCTTTTGGAATAGAGAAAAAGATAAGCAGAGAGAAACTCAGCTTCTAAAACTTATGTCTGAAATAAAAAGTGACTGCGAAACTTTAGTGTTGCTTGGTGATATTTTTGATTATTGGTTTGAATATAAACAAGTAATACCAAAATATTTCTATAGATTTTTAAATATGCTCCACGAATTTAAAGATAGTGGAATTCATATTGAGTATGTGATGGGCAATCATGATTTTGGGCATATTGATTTTTTTAAGAGCGAATTTGATATTGATATTTATAAAACAGATATTGAAAGAATTTATAATGGCAAAAAATTCTATTTATCCCATGGCGACGGCAAGGCGTATAATGATAGAGGATATTTGATTTTAAGATCGATATTAAGAAATAGATTTGCTCAAAAAGTTTATATGAAACTTCATCCTGATTTTGGAATTGGATTGGCTGCCGGCAGCTCGCGTAAAAGTAGAAAATATACTAAATCAAAAAATTATGGCGAAAGGGACGGTATGCGAGACTTTGCCTTTAGTAAAATTGATTCCGGCTTTGATTTTGTAATTATGGGGCATAGGCATAAAGCTGAGATTATTGATTATAAAAATGGTAAATACATCAATCTGGGCGAGTGGCTTAGAAAACCGCATTATGGTGTTTTCGACGGTAATGAGTTCAAATTGATTAAGCTCGATATTGAATTTGCATAAAGATATACATAAATATATAAAAGAAAAGCAGCTCTAAGCTGCTTTTCTTTTATTCATCATAGCTGATTAATTGTTTTTTCTCAAAGTCGTAAAGAGTAATTTTTCTTAAATTAAAGTATGATTGCCAGAAATTCCTTAATGCAGATATATATGATACATAAGCATTGTCTTTTTCTGATTGAGCCATAAATAATGTGTTTACGTCAATAGTGCCTATCATATATCTGTTTTTGGCAACTTCAAATCTGCGAGAAGCTACAGTATCAGCTCTAGCAGATAATTTCACTTGTTTGAATTGCTGTTCGATTCTCAAAATTTGATATTTTATTTCTAATTCAAAACTCTTACGTTC
>JAUQWR010000408.1 GCA_030835065.1 Candidatus Kapaibacterium sp. | reverse complement strand
TGAGAAATTTGATTTCTAATGCTATTAAATTTACTCCCGATAATGGTCTTGTTAGGGTATATAACGAATCAAACAGCGAGGGTGTGATAATAAGTGTTAGGGATACTGGCATCGGGATGACTAAAGAAGATATTGACAAATTATTTAGAATTGAAGTTTCGCATACTACAATTGGTACTTCAAGAGAAAAAGGAACCGGTTTGGGGTTGATACTTTGCAAAGAATTTATTGATAAGCATAATGGAAAAATTTGGGTCGAAAGCAAACCAAATGAAGGCTCAACTTTTAAATTTCAAATTCCTAAATTGTAATGGATAGAAAAATAAAAAAAATACAGTTATTTTATTTAAGTATAACGGTAGTATTCATATTATTTATCGTTAGTATTGCTTTTATTTATTCTATTAATTCAATCGATAAGAGGAAACAAGAATTATTGTCTGAACTTAGAGTGGTAGCTGCAGAATTGGAAACTCAAAATCTTGAATATGAGAGAAAGGTTTTGAATATATCTAATGTTGCGGAATCATTCGTAAAGTATCATAGAACTTCAATTCATAAGCAAGAATCGTATGACTCACTTTTTATGGCTTATATTATGAGTGTAGTCAAAAAGTCTTCAAATACTTATGGTGCCGGGGTTTGGTTTGAACCTTATGTTATTGACCACATTAAATACTATGGGCCTTATGCTTATTGGAGCAATGGTAAACTAATACCTACTTGGAGCTATTCGAGTGAAGAATATAATTTTCATATTCAAAATTGGTATTCTGAATCAATAAAATTTTTTAGGAACAAGCGAAATCAAATATATTGGACAAATCCATATTTGGATACAGGTGAGACTAAAGAATTAATGATTACAGTAAGCTCCCCAATTTTATATGATACAACACTAATTGGCATTAGTACACAAGATATAAGTATGAAGTTTTTGTATAATTGGTTGAGGAAAAGAAATGTAAATAAAAGCGAAAAATCTTTTCTTTATTTTATTAAAAATGGACATATAATATCATTATCTTTTGATTCTACTAATAAATTTACTCAAGTTAAACAAATCGATTGGTTGGATAAATTTAATAATATAATTACTAATGATGCAGTAAAATCTGAATCTGTGAATATAATTGTTGAAGGCGAATCACATGAAATATTTTTTAAGCAGATATACCCAAATTTGATTTTTGGAATTGCTATAAGTAATAAAGAATTAATGAAGCCAATAGTAAAAATGGCTGTTCCAATGTCATTGATTAGTATTGCATTTATTATATTATTAATTATTTCGCATTGGGTTACAATAAGAAGAATAACAAAACTTTCAAAAAATGTAGAAGGATTGAATCAATATTTGCAGAGCCTATCAGATGCTTTGCCTGATCTTACTTTTGTAATCGATCATAATGCAA
>JAUQWR010000407.1 GCA_030835065.1 Candidatus Kapaibacterium sp. | reverse complement strand
AAGCTAAGCCAGCTTCGAGTGGATTAGTATCTTGATCGATATCATTACCATAGAGCATATAGCCTTTTTCGAGGCGCAAAGTATCGCGCGCGCCCAAACCTACTGCTTCAATACCAAATTCAGCACCGGCTTTGAATAATTCGTTCCAAATTTTGACTGCATCTTCGTCGTTGCCGCGGAAGTATAATTCAAAACCAAGTTCACCAGTATAACCAGTACGAGAAATAATTGTATCGATACCTGCAACTTTACCAAGAGCAAAATTATAGTATTCGATTTCGCTCATATTAGTTTCTGTGAGTTTTTGAATAGTATCGATAGATTTTGGACCTTGCACAGCAAGAAGGTTTATATCGTCAGTAAAGTCTTTCAATTCAACGTCGAAACCTTCAGCATTTTTGACGCACCAATTCCAGTCTTTCTCGATATTAGCACCATTAACAACAAGCATAAAGAAATCTTCACCCATGTGGTATACGAGCAAGTCATCGACAATACCGCCGTTTTCGTAGCACATTGCAGAATATTGAACTTTTCCGAAGCTTAATTTTGAAGCATCGTTGACAGTAATTTTTTGTACAAAAGCTAAAGCATCTTTGCCGCGTACTTCGAATTCGCCCATATGGGAAACATCAAATACGCCAACAGATTCTCTAACAACTTTATGTTCGTGAATGATACCTTTAGGATATTGAATTGGCATTTCATAGCCAGCAAAAGAGACCATCTTAGCTTGAAGGTCTTTATGAATGTTGTAAAATCTTGTAGTTTTCATTTAATCACCATCAATTTTTAAATTTTTGATAAAGTCAATTTACAAATATATGAAATTTTAGTGAGCTAAGGTTTTAAAAACAAAAAAAATGGTCGCAAAAGCGACCATTTTCAAAACAAAATCTATTGATAATTTATTTTGTAGCACTATCTAAAATTTTCTTAGCGGATTCTGAAAGCAAATCACCAAAAGTGAAAGCACTTGCATTAGAATCAGCAGATTTCTTAGGTTCTTGAGATCTTCTTGGTTCGCGTCTATCTTCTCTTTGAGGAGCAGATTGTTCGACCGCCTTAGGAGCAAGAATCAAAGATTCTTGTTCTGGAGTGATATCAGAAATGATGCACTCAATTTGTTCGCCAACGTTATAAGGAATTTTCTTGCCACGAAGGACGTTTTTCATTTTGCTTCTAGGCATAAAACCATCTATATCGCCTTCGAGAGTAACGATAACGCCTTGGGTCATAACTTGAGAAACAGTACCCATGTGTTCAGAATTTAATGGGAATTTTTCAGCTAAAGCAATCCAAGGATTGTCGATAGTACGTTTTAAGCTCAAAGACATAGTTTTCTTTTCTTCAGAAACAGAAATAATTTCAACTTCTACTTCATCATTAATTTTAATTACTTCATCTGGGCTTTTAATTCTTTTTGTCCAAGAAATTTCGCCAGTGCGAAGAAGTCCGTCCACACCGCGTTCCATTTCTATATAAGCACCGAAATCAGTAATGCGGCGCACAATACCTTTATGGCGAGAGCCGATTGGGTATTTTTCTGAAATATTAGACCAAGGAGATTCTTCTAAATCTTTTCTGCTGAGTGCGATACGGTTTTTGTCTCTATCAACTTCAACAACTAAAGCTTTGATAACCTGACCTTTTTTAGCAAAGCTCTTGGTATCTGCCACATGAACTTGCGAAAGGCGAGAAATATGAATAAGACCTTCGATACCGCCCAAATCAATAAAGATACCAAATGATGCTATAGAAGAAACCGGACCTTCAACAATATCGCCAACTTTAATTTTTGTCCAGAAGTCATCTTCCAAGAGTTGTCTGCGGCTAACGAGTACAGTCTTGCGATTTGATGAATCTTCAGACAATTCATGAACTTTAACTTCGATAGTAGCACCAATAGCAGCTTGAAGTTCTTCTTCAGAAGGATTTCTTTTTAAAGAAAAATGAGAAGCTGGCAAGAAGATAGGAATTTCTTCGAACATAACTCTGAGCCCACCGCGGATTCTATCTTTAATTTCGACAGTAAGAGTAGAGTTATTATCTTTAGCAGCTTTAATTTTTTCGAAAGCTTCATTAAATTTTTGCTGTTTTAGCTCGGCAGCTTTTTTTGCTTCGTCATCATCAGCGGGTGCGCCTGCTTCGCTGCTTTGGCTATTTTCTACAGCACCAGGAGCAGTAATGATGACCTCTTCGGGAATCTGCTCGTTAGTTTGATTAGCCGTAGTAGCTTCGGCATTGATTTCGGCTTCGTTTGCTACGTTAGCCTTCAATTCAGCATTATTAGTTTCAACTTCATTTGTAGCGATAATTTCATTTTCAGCGTTTGACATTGCACGCACCCAATTTAAAAAAATGAGACAAAAACATTAAAAGATGTATATTTATTTATTACTTTATTACAATATACAGATTTCAAATATACATAAAAAAAATCAATTAAGAAAATATAATTGTTGGATTTAGGTAAAAATTCTCTCTAGTTTTTTAAGAAGCTAATTTTTTGAACATACAATCACATAAAACTCCATTATTTGCAAGACTTAATTATGAATAAAAATATATCGAATGTAACTAATCATTATTTCATTTGTTGATTATGAAAAATTAAAGTTTATGAATAATGTAATGTGAATTAATCAAATGAATTAGCGAAATTATTTATAAAATATTAAAAAAAGTATTGGATATTAATAAAAATAATAATAAATTAGGGATGGATATCTTCAAGCACATTAACAAGGTATGGAGAACTTATTCTGGGGAAGATATCAATAGTTTCTGTATGGCAAGAGATGTAATAGCATTTAATCACAACAAAATCATTCATTTGAATGTATTGATTATGAATATTTGACAATATCAATTATTCATAATTTAAAATTTGAAATAATTTTTGTTTTTTCAAATATATATAGGGTAATCTAATGAAAAAGCTATTACTTATTATGCTTTTGGCATTATTTGGGGCTAGTGTTTATGCCCAAAATATTGTTACTGAAAGCTTTGAAAGTACTACTGCAGGTTCGACAACCCCACCTACAGGATGGCAAAATATTACTGTATCAGGTACAACTGAGTTATGGAGCTTTGAATCTTCAGGCTTATATCCAACATGTTCGCCTTATGATGGTAGCAGGATGGCAAAATATGCTTGCTATGATTATGATTCTGATCAACGCTCGGCTTTGATTTCACCTGTTGTAAATCTATCCGGAAATACAGGTAGTAATGCTTACATCAAATTCTGGATGTATAGAGACGATGCTTATCCA
>JAUQWR010000406.1 GCA_030835065.1 Candidatus Kapaibacterium sp. | reverse complement strand
GAAAAAACAGGAGACAATATTAGTATTGTAATTTCTGATGGTTCAAAATATGATTTAAACGAATCACGGCTAATTCATAACAAATCAAAACATGGTTACAAAGGCTTATTAGGTTTTTCTTTAAACTCGCTAAAAGGGAATTATTCAAATAATATTTCTGATCATGAAGCTTTTTTGAGCCTATCGGATAATAAAGTAAGTCTTAATAATTTTCTTGCTGTTCCTGCTATTGCTAACGATAAATTGATGGGTCAAATTGTTTTAGCTAATTCACAAAGAAATTATACAGAACAAGATATTGTTACTATCGAGAGAATTGCAAATATATTAGCTCTTGCAATTCATAGATATAGAACTGAAGAAGAATTGAAATTTGCTAAAGAGCAAGCTGAAAAAGCAAATCGTGCAAAAAGCGAATTTCTTGCAAATATGTCGCACGAAATACGTACTCCTATGAATGCAGTCCTCGGATTTACTGATTTGCTATTTAATGATATCAAAGATGATAAACACCTCTATTATTTAAAATCAATTAAATCTTCTGGGAATACTCTGCTTAACCTGATTAATGATATTCTTGATTTATCTAAAATTGAAGCTGGTAAGATGCAAGTCAAATCTGAGCCAAGTAATATCAAAGATCTTTTAAAAGAGATTGTCGACATGTTTTCTCTAAAAGTCGTTACTCAAAATATTGAAATAAGACTATCAATTGATCCTTCGATTCCCAATACAATACTGATTGATAATTTGAAAATAAAGCAAATTTTATTGAATTTAATAGGTAATGCAGTAAAATTCACAGAACAAGGTTTTATTGAAATACATTTGGTACTCGAAGAATCTCAAAACTTAGATGAAATCAATCTTATTCTTATTATCAAAGATACTGGTATTGGTATACCAGAAAATCAAAAACAAATTATTTTTGAATCATTCCAGCAACAAGAAAATTTGGATACAGCAAAATATGGTGGTACTGGATTAGGGCTTTCAATTACCAAAAAACTAGTTGAATTGATGAATGGCAAAATTGAATTAGATAGTGAAATAAACAAAGGTACTCAATTCAAAATTATTATTCCAAATATTAAAAAGTACGACCACGATATAAATTCAGATTTTATCAAATTTGATTTAAACAAGATAAAATTTCATCATAGCAATGTGCTATTACTTGATTTTGATACAAATGAATATGAATATTTCTATGAAATATTGACTAACTTTGGATTATCAGTATTTTCTGATAATTCTCATAGAGATCCGCACGAATTGCTAATTAACTATTCTCCTGACTTGATAATTATTGATATTAAACCAAAGCAAATCGATAATATTTCATTAATTGAGCAGATTAAATTAATAAAATCATTAATAAATAAACCATTTTTTGCTCTTTTTGCATCTATGGAAGAAAAAAATAAAAAAGAAGCGCTTTCAATTGTATTTGACGATTACTTATCAAAACCAACTAACAGCGAAGATCTATGTACAGTTTTTAGTAATTATTTGGAAATTGAAACTATTGATAACTCGAGCATATTGAGCAACAAATCAATGAAAATGCATTTAGAAAACAAACCATTGATTGATGATATTTTAGTTAAAATCGATGAGGTGCTTAATAAGGGAGATATGGATGAAATCATTGAATTTAGTGAAATTCTTTTATTAAACTCAAGTTCTTATCATCTAAACTTTATTATTCCAATTGCTGAAGCATTAAAAGATTATGCTAAAACTTATGATATAGAAAATATTGAAAATGAATTAAAATTATTAAGCAATATATTAAAAAATATAGAGTATTATGAATAATTATACAATTCTCATTGTTGATGATGTTGCCAAAAACATCCAAATAGCTGCACAAATTCTTCAAACCGAAGGGTATGAAATTCGTTTTGCCAAATCTGGAAAAGCGGCTATAGATCTATTAAAAACCAAATCAATAGATCTGATATTACTAGATATAATGATGCCTGAGCTTGATGGATATGAAGTTTGCAAAATGATTAAAGATAATCCTAAAACTAGTAATATTCCAATTATATTTATAACCGCTAAAACTGATGCAGAGAGCATTTCGCAAGGTTTCGAATTTGGAGCTGTCGATTATATCACAAAACCATTCAATTCTTTAGAATTATTAGCACGAGTCAAAAATCAGCTAAAAATAAAACTAGTAGAAAAAGAATTGCGCGAGGCTTTATCTGCCAAAAACAAGTTCTTCTCTATAATTGCTCATGATCTTAAAAATCCATTCTCAGGTTTTTTAGGACTATCTCAAATGATGTCGCAGGAATTCGATAAAATTCGTCCGGAAGACTTAAAAGAATACTCTAAAGCAATTTTTACTTCAGCAACTTCTTTATATAAACTATTAGAAGATTTGCTACAATGGTCTAGAACTCAATTAGGTACTATTCCATACGAACCTGAACAATTGGATATATATGAATTAGCTTTTAATAATTTATTTACTTTAGAAAAAAATATATTCGAAAAGAGAATCACAGTATTCAACAACATCAGACCAAATACAATTGCATTTTGCGATCGAAATATGATAACTACTGTAATTCGCAATTTAGTTACTAATGCAATCAAATTTACTCATCCCGGAGGTAAAATCACTCTTTCATATAAATTAATTGAAATTCAATCAAGAGATTTTATTGAAGTTTCAATCAAAGATACAGGAGTGGGCATTAGCGAAGAAACAATCGAAAAACTTTTAGATATTAGTGCACATTACACAAGTTTAGGCACAAATAAAGAAAAAGGCACCGGACTAGGCTTGATTTTGTGCAAAGAGTTTATTGAAAAGCATGGTGGAGCACTCAAAATATATAGCAGCCTCGGAGAAGGCAGTATTTTCAGCTTTACAATTCCTGCAGCAAAAAAAGAGGTCGGTTTTTGACCGACCTTTGTATTAGTTTATTAAAGTTTAATATCTTCCAAAATCATCTTCATCAAGTTTAATTATATCATTCGGATCCATACCGAAAGAGTCATTCGAAAATTCTTGCTTTGGTTCAGGCAAATGCCTTCCTTTAGCCCGTCTTGAATAAGTAGCTTCTGGCAAATAATTTGTATGTGCACTTGAACTCATATCCAATTTAAATTCCGAAATCAAATCTCTAAGTCTGGAAGCTTGGCTTGATAGCTGTTCAGATGCAGATGCAGATTCTTCGGCAGATGCAGTATTAGTTTGTGTTACTTTATCAATTTGAGATAAACCTTCACTAATCTGAGAAATTGCCTGAGCTTGCTCATTAGATGAGTTTGCTATTTCGCCTACAATATCAGATACTTTTACTGAACTATTTTGTATTTCTTTAAGTATTTCATCAGTCCTAATAGTCAACATTTGCCCTGATTCAACTGTTTTTATACTTGATTCAATCAATCCACCTGTCTCTTTAGCGGCTTGAGCACTGCGTGCAGCAAGATTTCTAACTTCTTCGGCAACAACTGCAAAACCTTTTCCATGGCGTCCTGCCCGCGCTGCTTCGACTGCAGCATTAAGAGCGAGAAGGTTAGTTTGGAATGCAATTTCATCAATTACATTGATAATCTTTGATATATTTTTGCTGGAATTAGTAATTTCTCTCATAGCAATATTTAATTCAGACATTGCAGAATTACCTTTTTCGGCAGCTGTTCTGGCTTCGACAGTGAGATTACTTGCAATCGATGCATTTTCGGCATTTGTACGGGTTTGAGAGTTAATTTCTGACATCGAACTTGTAATTTGTTCTAACGAAGCAGCTTGCTCAGTTGCACCTTGTGACAAAGCGGTAGATGCATCAGAAACTTGCATTGCTCCACGAGTAACTTCTTCGACTGTAGAAGTAACTTGCATTAATAAAGTATTGATTGAAGAAATAGTTTTATTCAAAGAATTCTTCAATAAAGCATGATCACCCTTGAAATCACCTTGCATTTTGTGTCTTAAATCTCCATTTGCAAGCATATCAAGGATTTTGATTGCCTCATTAATTGGTTCGAGAATAGCATCTAATGTAGAATTAAATCCTTTTACAATGTTTTGATATTCGCCTTTGTGTTTTAACAAATCTGCCCTAGCGCTCAATTCACCCTTCACTGCAGATTCAGCCAGATAGTTGGAATCTTTTATCAATCCGATTATATTATTTCTTATTGATTTAAAAGCATTTGTAAGAATAATTTGTTTGCCTGGCAATTCTCTTAATTCTTTTGTTAAGTCGCCTTCTGCATACTCATTAATAATCTGAATTGCTTCTACAACAGGATTAGCTATAGAATCCAGCGCAGAATTTATGCCTTGAAGCAATTCTAAGAATACACCTTCAGAACCTTTAGAATCAGTTCTACTTTC
>JAUQWR010000405.1 GCA_030835065.1 Candidatus Kapaibacterium sp. | reverse complement strand
GTACTCGGAGAGGGACTTGAACCCTCACGGGCTATTCGCCCACAGGATTTTAAGTCCTGTGCGTCTACCACTTCCGCCATCCGAGCGGAATTCAAAAATACGAAGAATTTTTGAATCTGCAAAAATATTTTTAAATAATCGGAGCCGCTTTGTAATTTTTTTCATCAATTTCCCCCCAAAAGCTTTCAATCAAGCGGCTCCATTCCACATAACGGGATTACATACTCATCATTTTGCGTATAAACGCGTGATCTAGCACCGATGGTTTCTCCTCTGCTAAACTTGTTCCCAGATCGCGAAAAGCATTAGTAGTCGAAATTGATTTTTCGGCTAATTGGCTGCTATATGAAGAGCCTCTGCGCTCGCATGCTGGTACATCATAGTTTTTCAATTCTTTTTCGCCTTTTGGGCTTGCATCTGGAATTACAACTCCTGAACTAAACACAGCAGGTTTTTCTGCTTTAACTGGTTTAATAGGAATTGAGCCTTTAGAAATTGTTCCGCCACCATAAGCTATGTTTGGTCTTGATGGTGCTTTATGTGGTAAAGGCAAATTTGTTTTTGGAGCAGGATTTATGTTAGCTTTAGGGAACAACTCGTCCCGATTCTGCTCCTCATGCTTTTCTTCATTAAAATTTACGTATTCCTGATTATTATTAAATCCGGTAGCAACTACTGTTACACTTACTTCTTCAGTTTCTTCATCTAAATAAACAACACCATGAATCAAGTTAGCATCTTCGCCAGCAGCTTCTTCAACTATCGAAACAGCTTCTGAAACTTCGTGCATAGACATATTTCTGCCACCTGTAACGTTCACTAATACACCTTTAGCACCAGCAATAGATATACCATCGAGCAAAGGCGAATTAAGAGCGTTTTTGGTAGCTTCAGTAGCACGATTCTCACCGGAAGCAGTACCGATACCCATCAAAGCATCGCCCATACCACGCATGATAGTGCATACATCAGCAAAGTCCACATTGACCACGCCATAGTTATTGATTATGTCTGAAATACCACGAGTTGCATTATAAAGAACCTCATCCACTTTCTGGAATGCTTCCCCAAAAGAGGTTTTCTTATCGATTACTTCAAGAAGTCTTTGGTTACGAATAACAATCAAAGCATCAACATGAGTTCTAAGTTCGGCAATACCTTCTTCAGCTACTTTAGCGCGTTTCTTACCTTCCCAATCGAAAGGACGAGTAACGATACCAACAACCAAAATACCCATTTCATGAGCAATTTTGGAGATAATAGGAGCAGCACCCGAACCAGTACCACCGCCCATACCGCTTGTAATAAACACCATATCGGTGCCTTGAAGAGTCTCTTTAATTCTTTCGATACTTTCTTCGACTGCCTTACGACCAACTTCAGGATTTGCTCCAGCGCCTAGCCCTCTTCCCATCTGGATCTTATGAGGAGCTCGATTATGATCTAAAGCCTGCTTATCAGTATTTGCAGCAATAAACTCAACACCGGTAAGTCCGCGTAAAATCATATTATTGACAGCATTACCGCCACCGCCGCCAACGCCGATGACTTTAATTTTAGCATCTGTTGAATCAGTATATAATCCAATAGGCATAATGCAACCCTTACATTTATTCAAAAACTTAATTTTCTAAATTTACAGGTCGCGTAAAAAGCTCTTAACTTTATCCATCATTCCGGATTTTTTCTGGTTATCGTCTTTTTTCGCTTCCTCTTTTTTTGCTTTTGGCTCTTCAGCCACTTTTGCTTCTGCTTTTGCTGGTTCTGTTTGTGGAACCTCTTTTGGCTTATCTTCTTTTACGATAATTTCTGAATCGAACTTATCGAATTGAAGTCCCCATAAAGCCAAACCTACAGAAGTTGAATAAACCGGACTTTCTACTTCCGGCGCCAATCCAACATAAGAAATACCTGTCGGATAGCCAATTTTTACAGGCATATTAAATATTTTTGCAGCTAACTCATCGACACCTCTTATCAATGTTGTGCCGCCTGTAAGCACAATACCTGCACCTAATCTATTTTCAAATCCTGATTTGCGAATTTCTGCTAATGCAAACTCAAATAATTCTTCCATTCTTGGTTGAATAATTCTGCATAGCTGAGCCTTTGTTACTTCCATCGGACTTCTTCCGGCAATACCAGGAATCATAAACACTTCGTCTTTATGAATCGATGGCTCGTAACAATGCCCGTATTCGCGTTTAATTCTTTCTGCTTGATTTACAATAATTCCCAATACTTTTCTAATATCATCAGTAACTTGTCTGCCTGCAATTGCAAATACAGAAGTATATCTTATAATATTTTCTTCAAAAATTGCAATATCAGTTGTTCCGCCGCCAATATCAATCAAAGCAACACCAACTTCTTTTTCTTCTTCTGTAAGCACTGCATGGCTACTAGCAATTGGCTCTAAAACAATATCTTTGACAACCAAGCCTGCGCGCTCAATGCAACGATGAATATTTTGTATCGCTGTCGATAGTCCTGTTACGATATGAACATTGGCTTCCATACGCACACCGCTCATACCGACCGGGTCGCTGATTCCATCCTGACCATCAATAATGAAATCTTGAGGAATCACGTGTATAATAGAACGCTCTGAAGGCAATGCGATATTACGGCTGTCTTCGAGCAATCTTTCTACATCCGATTTGGATATTTCACGTGTAGGATTTGAAATCCCAACAATGCCACGAGTCTGAAATGAAGAAATATGATCGCCAGCTATTCCAACCACTACTTCTTTAACCTTTATGCCGGATTGCTGCTCTGCTTGTGCAATAACAGTATTAATAGAGCGAACAGTCCTATCGATATTAATGACCACACCGCGATTCATACCTTCTGATTCAGCTATTCCAAATCCTAAGATTTTCAATGTATTAGATTGTTTGTCGCGTGCAGCTACCAAAGCACATACTTTAGTTGTACCGATATCCAAACCAACTGTTATTTCGGGTTGCTCAATTTCGTTCATTCCTGTCACTTTATTAAAATTCGACATAAAGCCTGCCATTTATTTATTAACAATATTTATCGACATTGGGTAATTATATTTTGCTATAACCTGAGAATTCCATCTCAAGTCAATATAAGCCAAATTTGTTGTGTTTTTGCCGATAAGTTTAGTCTGCCAAAAAGATTCAAGTTTGTATAATTTATCAGACAAATCAGAATTTGATCCGATATATATTTTTAGTCCTGAATCTGAAGTATAAATTATATATTCTTTGAGATTACGGTCGTATATTATTTCAGAAATCAATTTAGATAGAAACTGATTTTCTTGATTTTTTGTTTCGTTTATTATATTAATAGCTCCACGAAGTGCAGAAGAATCCACTTTCAAACCATTATAAACCCCCGAAATTATCGGCAGGTCTGAATGCTCTTTAAACAAACGGTAGGGCAGCAGCGCTGCATCGCAATCCACATAACAAAGCTCGCCTATCTCATCTTTTATCAATGCAATTGGCAATCTTTCTTTTACTTCAATATCTAATGTATGGATACCTTCTTTGATATATGTTTCGCTAATAAACGGATTAGAAGCTATATTGCGTTTCACCACATCATATTTGATCTGATTTTTGGGGATATTGATTATTGTGTCGGCTATTGATTTTGAAATTTCGGAACATGGAATAAGGGTATTACCTGTTATTACTACTTCTTTGATTGGCTGTGTGGAATTCCAGGCTTGTGCAGCAACAATTAAACCTACAAATCCAATAAGAATAAAGGCTAATCTTATCAAAAGTTTAGGTTTAGAGATAGGTTTATTACCTATTTTGTTAAGTATGTTTAATATTTTCCCCGTAATCCCCATTACACGCTTATCAAAATATAAAAAAACAGTACGAGATAATCTACCAAAGCGATCTCATGCCACAATATGATTTGCATTTCAATTATACAAATCGAAATATCTTCTTCCTAACTTTAATTTTTCAGATTACAAACTAAGGACTGTCGCCACTTTTGTTTGTTTTTCTCGGAAAGAATAAGCGGTAACTTTTCTTTCCCCATTATGCTGCACTTTAGGAGTTTAATCTTTTAGCAAAGATATAAGTATTTTAAAATATATGCAAGAAAAAAAATTTTTTTTGATTAAAAATTAATTATTTTTTTTTCAAAATATTAATTATCTCATCTTTAGAGAGTTTTTCATTATATTTTTCATATCTTTTTGTAGAATAATGTATTTATATTCATCATTCCCTCTCTACTTCATATTTTCAATAAATTTATTTTTAGATTATTTCAAAAAAAAGTTTAATAATACTTTTTTGATA
>JAUQWR010000404.1 GCA_030835065.1 Candidatus Kapaibacterium sp. | reverse complement strand
TAATGTGTTCGCCGGCTATTAATATCACAATTATACCAGTAAAGACAATGTATGCCTCGTATCTATAAAACCATCCTGTCTGAGCTAATTGCAAATGTAATAAGGAAGCTGATAGATATGATACTGACAAGAAGATTTTCGAAATATTCTGCTTTTCTTTAATATTCTTAATTAGAATAAATGTATTTATACCTAAGACAACTAATATGTGTGGGTTTTCTGCTATTTGAAGATACCACATGTAAAATATTCGCTTAAAAAATTCAGTGATTGAGCTGAAAATTTGAGTATTACCTTTCAAATATATTGAATTGGGAAGAAAACTCCATCCATTTTGCATGGAATACAAACCCATTGAAATTGGAGCTAAAGCACCTAATATCCATATACTAAAACCAAGAAAATACTTTTTTTGATAGATAAAAATGATTCCGCCAACGAAAATCAAAAATGCACCTTCATATCGAGCTGCAGATAAGAATAATGAATTAATAAGTAATAATGCTATATCAAATTTTGAATTTTGATTCGAAAAAAACTTATAAGTTAAGAATATAAAGCTTATTGTCAAAAAAATATGAGCTGTATGCTCCAAACCGGTATGAATTAAAGCCAAAAATGGGGCAGCCATAAATGCAATCAATATACTAAATCCATTGAAAATTGATCTGTTTTTAAAGAAAAACTTAAAAACGATAATCAAAGTAAGCAAAGAAAAGAATATATTTAAATAATAGGGAATAGAAGCATTATTACCAAAAATTTTAATAAGAATAACTAATAAAAATGTCCATAATGGAGATGATGAAGATGAAGTAAACTCGAATTGAGTAACACCAAAAACAGCATGGAAAGCAAAATTTTTGGCAGTAGCCAAATGAATATATGGATCATCTAAGACGTAAACAGGATTTCCATTAGAATATACGAAAAGTTTTGCAGAAATGAAGATTGATAATATTATAAAAAAGCAAATGTAATAAGCATAAGAATCTAAGAACTTTTTCATTTTCAATCAATAAATAATTACAAAATTTTGAAATGTAAAGTACAAATAAAATGAATAGAAAAAAAGAAAAAGCTGCATCAAAAACAGACGCAGCTTATAAAATAAGACTAAAAAAGCGATTAGTTGATTGTGGGAGTATTTCCACCAAAACCAGGGAAAAGACCGCCATTATTGCCATCAACATTAATTTCGCCATTAGCATTTTCATATTTCATGATATTATCATGAAGAGCGCGAAGAAGAAGTTTAGCATGCTGAGGAGTCATAATAATACGAGCATGAACTTTAGCTTTAGGCACTCCTGGTAATAATCTAGTAAAATCAAAAACGAACTCGGCAGGTGAATGAGAAATAATAGCCAAATTAGAATAAATACCTTCTGCTTCTTTTTCACCCAATTCGATAGTAATTTCTTGTGGTTGATTTTGTTCCTTGTTTTCCATGTTACACCTTAAATTAAGGGCTGTCAAGAAGACAGCCCGGAAAAAAAATTATTTATTTTCAGCTTTTTTACTTAATTCATCAAATTTTGCTTGATATTTGGGATCTGTACCAACAAGAGCACCATAAATCTTTAGCAATTGACCATAGTAAATGTCTTTTTGATCGTCGAATAGTTCTGATTCCAATTTGTCTAATTCTTTTAATTTTTTGTCTAATTTAGCTTTATCATTAAGAACAAAATAATTCAAAGCAATTTCAATATTTAATGTAATATCTTTTTCAAGCTGAGGAGATTGTGCAGCTTTTTCGAAATATTCGGTTGATTTTCTTAAAAGTGGGAAATATTCGTCAGGATTGCCTTTGTAATTTTTATCGGCATCCATTTTGTCTGTTTGAATTTTTTGAATTTTAGAAGCTTTATTTTTATAAGCAATACCGATATTTCTATTAGCAAATGAGTAATCAGGATCAATTTTTAATGCTTTTTCATAATTGACAATAGCTTTATCTAATTCATCAGAAGTCAAATAAAAGTCAGCATATTGTGTAATATATTCTTTGGAAGTTGGATCTTGATCAATCAAAGTTTCCAAGAATTTAGCAGCTCCTGCTTTATTACCAGTTTCGTTGAATAATTGAACTAAGTATGTATTGTAAGATTGGTTGTCTGGCTCTAAGGCAGCTAATTCGATCATAGATGCAAGAGCTTTTTCTTTTTGGCCTCTATTGTAGTAAGTTTGAGCTAATCCTGCAAAAGGAGTAGTGTTCATAGTTTGAAGTCTAATTTTTTCATTATCATTCCAATTTTTTGGTAAATCATATCTCCAACCATCGACTTTCCAAGCATCATCTTTCTTAATATAATAGAAAAAAGCTTCTTTTTGATTTAGAACAAAAATATCAGTTAAAATAGAATCGCCTTCTAGATTGCCACTGGCAATTGTTTTTACCGGCTTTCCTAATTTATCGATAAGTTTATCTCTTTTCATATTGATATGAATCTTGTAGTCTTTAGCTAATTTTAATTCAGGAGCCAACAAATCAACATATTGTTGATATACAGACAAAGCACCATTGGTGTCGCTCATGATTTCCATGAATTGACCTCTCAAAACATAAAATTCCATTAATTCAGGTTTTAATTTTGAGCCTAAACCTAGCAATTCAATAGATTTTTTGATAGCAGCTTCATTCTTACTTTTGTTATAGTCATTATAAAGTTTGTAGGCTTCGTCATATAATTCTGGCCATAATGAATTTTTAAATTCATTAGGTTTGTTTTTCAATTTCGCATCATTAGCAAGTAAAGGTTCGGCTTTATTTACCGAAACCAAAGCTTCATCATATTTTTTTTGAGCTCTTTGAAGTTCAGCCATCAACATATGTGCTTCACCATTATTTGGATTTACGGCAAGTTCCTTATTGATATAGTCCATGGCCTTCTGATAGTCTTGATTAGCTATAGCGGTCTTAGCCGATGTCATTTCTCTTGATGAGCATTGAGACCCTTGCATTAATAAAGCTCCGCCAATCAGAACTACAAGCAAATATAAATACCTTTTCAATAGTGTACTCCTTATAATTATTTCAAAATTTGCATCAATCCAATTTGTAATTTATTTAATATACCGGAATTAAAAAAATAATTTCAATAAGTATATTACAAACTACATTACTAAGACACATCAATTGACCAAAAAGTTAAACTTATGCAACATTGAACTAAATAAAACGTATTAATTCATGTTTATTTAACAATTCAAGGGCTATTATGGAAATCCTAAGAGTCGAAAATGTTATTAAGAAATTCGGAGATTATGCTGCTTCGAATGATGTTTCATTTAAAATGCGTAAAGGTACTGTTTTGGGTTTGCTCGGACCAAACGGTGCTGGCAAAACAACTCTTATCAGAATGATTACAAATATTATTTCACCAGATTCGGGTACCATTTATTTTAATGACAAGCCTGTATCTTCTGATATTCAAAACAAAATTGGTTATTTACCCGAGGAAAGAGGCTTATATAAAAAGCTTAAAGTAATTGAGCAATTAGAGTATTTTGGTATGTTGAAAGGACTTAACAAGCAAGATGCCAGCAAATCTGCAAAATCTTGGCTGGCTCGAATGGGAGCTTCAGGTTGGGAAACAAAAAAAATCCAGGAACTTTCAAAAGGTATGCAGCAAAAAGTACAGTTTATTTCAACTGTTTTACACAATCCTGAATTTTTAATTCTTGACGAACCTTTTTCCGGTTTTGATCCTATTAATACTGAACTTTTGAAGAATATTATTTTGGAAATGAAATCTAATGGTACTTCACTGATTCTTTCTACACACGTTATGGCTCAAGCTGAAGAATTGTGCGATGATATTTGTATGGTTAACAAAGGCAAGCTGGTTTTGAATGGTAATATCAGCCATATCAAGTCTTCTTATGGCAAAAATACTGTTATTATTGAGTTTTCGGGTGAAAATAATTTCTTGAGCGATATTGAAGATATTGAAATTCTTAGTAAAACTAATAATAGAGCGGAATTTAAAATTAATGAAAAATCTTCTAATAATAGAAGATTGATCGAACAAATCAATAATGCTGTCGATTTGCATAAGTTTGAGCTTGCTCTTCCTAGTTTGCATGAAATATTTATTGAAGTAGTTTCAAAGAAGGAGACTGTTTAATATGAATTCGAAAATTATTACTATAATAAAACATGAATATCTCTCGAGAGTTAAATCTAAAGGATTCATTATTGGTACTTTGATTGGTCCTCTTCTTATGCTTTTGGTTTTTGCTATACCTGCTGTTGTTGCAATTTTTTCTGAAAATCAAACCGAAAAGAAGATAGCAATTATTGATAAAACTGGAATGTTTGGTCAAGATATTGTCAAAAAAGATCCCAATAAATATTTTTTAAGCAATGATTCTAAAGATGATTTGTATAACAAAGTTTTGAGCGAAGAACTTGATGGTTACCTCTATTTGGATTCATCTG
>JAUQWR010000403.1 GCA_030835065.1 Candidatus Kapaibacterium sp. | reverse complement strand
AAAAGGTTTGATGCCATATCTTTAATATATTCATTCATATTGATAATTTCTGAATCCGACTGATTCCATCCATTTATTTGATTTGGATTTCTGCTGTAATTAGAAATAAAAGCCCTAATTACATTTTCTTCTTTATTATATTCTTTCATCTGCACACCTTGATTTTGTTTTGTATTATTTGGAATTTTACTTGATTGGATTTTATAATTTCACCATCATATTCAATGTTGAAATCGGAATTTGAAACTATCTCTATGTCCTTTCCTTTAATTCCCTTTATCAATTTTTGATTGGGTTTGCTTAATTTTTTCAATGTATTGATGAGATTGAATTTATTGGAATATTCAATGATATATACTTGAAACATACCATCTGTATAATCAAAATTTTCGGAGTAAGAAAAATCACCGGAAAAATGAGTGTTTTTTACTATTCCAATATTTGCAGCTTTAATATTAGAGAACTTTCTGCCATCTATTGTAATATCAATAAAAATTGGTTTAAATCTAAGTATAGTCCTTATTGCAGCATAGAGTATTGCTATTTTGCACGATATTCTTTTTAGTAAATTTATTATTTTCTTGTTCGAATTAAAATATGCATTTGCATCCGCAGTAATTCCAATCGAAGAATTGATAATAAAATATTTGTGTTCTAAATTTGTATGGATAGAGCCTATATCCCAATATTCTGCGTTTTTATAATCTAATTTATATGGTATATTGAACAATATATTATTAAATGGCTTATGAAAATCGTTGCTCGATCCTATTCCAACTGCAGCTAAAGTAAAAATTTCACTTCCTGTTCTTTCAATTAATTTATTCATAAGTAAATTGACAGTACCATCGCCTCCAGCAGCTGCAAAAGTTTTTTCACCTGAATTTATGTATTCGTTTATAATTGAATCATAATCTTGTATATTTCTAACTTGTTTTACAATTGGAATATCATTGCACCAATCGAATTGCTTTGAGAATACTTCCCATTTTTTTATTGCATTACCTGCAGCAGCTTTATGATTAATTATTACTAACATTGATTATATCTGTGATTTTTCTGGACGAAAAATAATTGTGAATATGTATATAATATTGAAACTTATGATAAATATTAACCAATCAGGATTATTTCTTAAGCTGATTGCAGACATACTTAATATGTATGAAAGTACTACAGGAGATATTGCTTTATATGATTCAGGATCTGACTTAACCTTGTGTATTTGGTATTGAGCATATATTGCTATCCATATTGCCAACATACCGAATATTTCTGAAGCTAAGTTCGAATTTGAAATATATAGTTTAAGTGCAATAACTTGCAATAGAGCAAACGTATCGCTTGTTATAGCAGATACTCTTCTTCCGTATTTTACTAACAATGTATTGTATCCTGTTTGTCTATCAGCTTCTATATCTTTGAAGTAGCCAGTGAGTACAAAATTAGCATAAGCAAAAAATACAACTGCTAATACCAAATAATAATCATAGTTAAAATTGAAACCGAAATTCCATTGATTGATTTGATTTGTTTGACCTGCCATAATTGCTAAAACAACTACAATCCAAGCATTATAGAAAGGTCCAGCCCACCATCTTTTTTTGAAGTAAGTGTATGTCAATAATCCTAATCCGGCAATCAATCCTAATATTAAATTTCCAACAAAATAGCTGCTTAATATTATGGTACAAATCAACAAACCCGAAACAGAAATAATCAATACTGCCTTTTTGTTAATTATGCCTTGTGTCAAAGGTCGATAGGGCGATGATATTGAATCAGTATCTGTTTGAAAGCAGTCAGTGAGTGCTTGTCCGAATCCATAAGATAGGAATGATGCAATGAAAACAAGCAAAAAGTGAGTATAATTGCCATCAAACCCAATGCTTAGTCCTGCAAGTCCGGTAGCTCCTGATAAAAACAGAAGATAAGGTCGCATTGTAATTAGGTAAGCTTTAATAAAATCTAAGCTAAACACTTTTATTTGTTGAGTATGAGCATTCATTTAATTTCTCCTTTGTTTTTTTTATTCAAAACTACGATTTGTGCAAATCGGAGTTGTCACGATTTTGTCATGATTTTGTAAATTAAAAGTCAAAAAGAAAAAATCGATTTTTATTTAATATCAAATGATATAAGTTTGTAATAAATAATAGAAATAATTGATTGGTTGTAAATGAAAACTTCACTATCAGGCAAAAAAAGTAATGTAATCATTTATATTATCGATGCAATATTGATTATTCTTGCAGTAATCAATAATGGTACTATGCTCAACAAACCGGATTTGCCCAGAGAAAATAATTATTCGTCTAGTGAATACTTGCTCAATAATGAAGAAGTTTTGGAAATAAACGGAATACCTATTAATTATAAAAACTCAGCAGAAATTGTTGTCGATAAATTTAACATTTATGATACTCTTAGAGTCAAAAGTAAGTATTTTGACAATGAATCTAATCATATTATTATTAGAGAAAGAGATTTAGAATTAGTAAGATTCTATTTCTTAGATTATTTCATAATTTCTGCTTTTGTCGGATTGATTTATGTTGTATTAGGTATTTTTATGCTTAGAAATGCTAAAGACAGGACTCTATCTTTAGTTTTTCATTGGCTATTGATCAGCTCTGCAGTAATGCTTTTAAATACATGGGGAGGACTCAGGGATGTGCCTCCAATAATCAGTTTGATTCTTCGAACTCTTAATGATTATGCTTACTTCATTGTGCCAATTATTTTTATGCACTTTAGCTTTATTACTCCTAAACTAAAATGGGAGCGACACAAAGTAATATTTAATTCCATTTATTATATTTCGCCGATTGTATTTATTTTACTTGCTTTAGTCAATTATAACTATATATATTTTGATAATGCCGAGTATTATCAAATCTATGAAATTGTTCATTTTGGTTTCCTCAAACCCTTTATGATACCTTGCTTTTTGTTTGTTATAGCAAACTTTATACATTCGTATATAAATAGTAAGATGTTGTCTGATAGAAGAAGAATTCTTTGGATTTTTACAGGTTTGTTTTTAGGACCAACTGTCTATATTTTTCTATACCGTCTGCCTGAACAATTAATAAATAAAGTAATGATAAGCGAAACATATATGGTGCTTGCTCTGGCAAGTTCACCAATCGCTCTGTTCATTTCAATTTACAAATATAAGTTTCTAGATATTCAATTTATTCTTAAAAGAAGCTTCGTTTATTTTTTAATATTTCTATTTTTAGGGGCTGTTTATATTTTTACTCTTTGGTTATTGAGAAAAATTGTTTTACTTAATCTTTATGATGTTATATATGCTGCTGATGCAATTGCTACTTTACTTGTTCTTTTTCTATTTCAACCAGTTAAAAAAAGGATTCAACTGTTTGTTGATAAAAAACTATTTCAGGTTTATTATGATTATAGACAAGTAGAACAAGAATTCTTAGAATCAATTAAGTATTCAATGAATGTAAATGAAATTAAAAATTCAATATTTAATATATTAAACAAATATATTCACACAAATGATTCAAAAATATTAACATTCATAAATTCAGAGTTCAATTTAAGCAGTCAAATTAATGGAACGATTGCTTTTCATGGCAGTCTGCTTAGTTCAGTTATTTCCAAAATTAAATCTAATTCAAAGATGATTATAAGCAAGGAAAATGTCATTGAAGATTACAAAGAATTTGAAGAAGATAGGCAATTTATTAAGTATTTTGGTTCCGAGCTTATTGCCTTTTCAAAATCTGATGATAATCATATTGCCGTTTTTATCGCTTGCGATAAAAAAAGAACCAACATGACATTCAATCCAGAAGATATAGCATTGCTCAAGCTTATGTGTAATGAAACAATAAATATGATTAATAAAATTGAATTAGAAAAAGCATTAATAATTCAAAAAGAAGAAACTAAGAAATTAGAAGAACTTAATTCGTTAAAATCATTATTTGTGTCGAGTGTTTCGCATGAATTGAAGACTCCGCTCACATCAATAAAACTTTTTGCTGAAATATTAGCTCAGAAAAATGAAAATCAATTGCCGAAAAATCAAGAATTTCTTGCTATCATTCAAGGTGAATGTGAGAGATTGAACCGATTGATTGATAATATTTTGGACTATTCTAAAATTGAAAAAGGAACTAAAGAATATCGTTTTAAACCGATAAATATTAACAGTACTATAATTGAAGTTCTAAAATCAATGGAATATGTTTTCAAACTAAACCGCTTCAGTTTAAATACAAATATTGCCAGCAATGAATACATGATTTTAGCTGATGAAGATGCTATCAAAGAAGTATTGATTAATATTTTATCAAATTCTATAAAGTATTCTCTAAATATACGGGAAATTGATATTGACTCGTCTATTTATGATAATAAAGTAGTGGTAGCTATAAGTGACAAGGGAATAGGAATAAAACAAGAAGAACAGGCTAAAATATTCGAGCCATTTTATAGATCTAAAGATAAAAATGCTTCGATAGCTGGTGGTGCTGGAATAGGTTTATCTATTGTTAAGTCTATTATTGATGCACATCAAGCCCAAGTGGAATTAATAAGCGAGCCAATGAAAGGAACTTGTATCAAATTATTTTTCGATATATGGAGTAATGATGAAGAAGATATTGATTATTGAAGATGATCCAGCTATTTTAATCGGATTAGAGTCTGCATTAGAAGAATATGAACTGATTAGTTCCACCGAAGGTGCCGATGGCTTAATTAAGGCTCTTGATAATAGTATTGACCTGATAATTCTTGATATCATGTTGCCTATCATGAATGGATTTGATATTTGCAAAGAACTTCGTAAAAAAGGGCTTCATACTCCAATTATTATGCTTACTAGTAAAAAAGAAGAGGCAGATAAAGTTTTTGGCTTCGAAACCGGTGCTGATGACTATGTGACTAAACCTTTTAGTATTAATGAGCTGAAAATGAGAATAAAAGCACTTCTAAGACGTGCTGAAATGCAAACTACTTCTAATGATTCTGATTCTTATAAATTCTCGAATATTATTGTTGAATATAAAAAATTAGACGCTTTCCGTAGTGGTATAGCATTGGGCTTATCTGCAAAAGAATTTCAAATATTAAAATATTTTGTTGAACATGAATCTGAAGTAATTTCTCGTGATAAATTGTTGGATGATATTTGGGGTTACGATAATTATCCCACTACAAGAACAGTCGATAATTACATTTTATCATTAAGAAAAAAAATTGAAATTGATTCCTCAAATCCAAGGCATATTCTTACTGTGCATACAGTAGGCTACAAATTTGTAAAGTAAAATCTATTGGATAGAATTATATTTTTCTATGTATTTACATATCCGGCTTAGCTGCTCAGGTGTAATGCTTTGTTTACCATCAGTAAGCGCACATTCAGGACGATTGTGGGTTTCAATCAATAGCCCGTCTGCACCTAAAGCTATAGCAGCCTTTGATATTTCATTTACAAATCTTGAATCTCCGGCAGAATGTGATGGATCGTAGATGACAGGCATATCAGTTCTATTCTTCAATTCAATGATGCTTGCTAAATCAGGTGTAAATCGAAGTTCAGAATCTATTTGTTCAAAAGTTCTTATACCTCTCAAGCAAAGCAAAACATTAGGGTTACCTTCATTTCTGATGTAGTCAGCTGCATGAATAAGTTCGCTTAAAGTTGATGAAAATCCCCTTTTTAGAAGTACTGGTTTCTGCAGAGGAGCGGTTTTTTGCCCAACAATTTTCAAGAGACCAGATGAAGTCATATTGCGGCTTCCAATTTGAATGACGTCAATATAATCATAATACTGATCAAGTTGCATAGGATCTAATATTTCAGTAACTGTCTTCATTCCAAATTTTTTAGCTGCTGCATGCAATAATTCGACACCATTTCCACCCAAGCCTTGGAAATCATTTGGTGAAGTTCGGGGTTTGAATGCACCACCACGCAGATATCTAACGCCTAATTTGCTAATAGACTCAGCTATCACGTCTATTTGTTCCTTAGATTCTACTGAACAAGGTCCTGCAATTATGAATGGTTTTGCAGCTTCTATCCCATGACCAATTATATTTTCGTCTTTAATATTCAAATCAAATTTAATCAAACCTAAAAATACATATTCTCAAAATTAACACTTTTTTTAAAAGTTTAAAATGATTAATTTATCATTTTTATGGACGTTTGTAATCGAAATAAATTAATGTTTATTCGTATGCTTGAATTTTTAGACTATTTGGGTGTAAAAGATAAATTTTTAGATGATTATAAGTCATTTAAAAATAAAAATGATAGCTGCTTTTTTGCAAGATATGAAATCAATGATTTTGATTTGTTGGATGCTATTGAAGAATTTGATACTGAAAATATTTGTTTTTTCAAGTCAAGAGATAATAATCGAAAATATCTTGGTTTTGGTATTGGACCAAAATCCGATAAAATGCCTTCTTTTGTAGTTTATCCATTCTCTGCAAACTCAATAAGAGGTATCTGGAATAATTTCGAAAAGCAATATCATATACATCCTAATATTCTTATAATTCAGGATAAAATCACAGAAGTTTTGATTAATATTAATGATTCTTCCTCAATAAAAATAACAAGAATTAAAAGAAGCCAACCTTTACCAAAACTTTGCTCTCTATCTCATTCGCCAAATTTAGAAGATTGGATGATTTATATTGATAAATCTAAAAATCTTTTTAAAAATAATGTATTAGATAAAATTGTATTTGCGCGCCAATCTGAACTGCATTTTGATTCGAAGATTTATTATCAGACGACACTGGTTAAGTTGTTGAAAAACAATATTGAGTCGTTTGCATTTGCTTTAAAGCAAGGTGAAGATGTATTTTTAGGTGCTTCTCCCGAACTTCTTTTCAAAATTGAAAATAATCAATTATTCACTGATGCACTTGCTGGTACCAGACCTAGAGGAAACTCTGAATCAGAAGATCTAAAATATGAAGATGATTTGTTGAAAAATCATAAAGAAAACACTGAACATTCAATCGTAATCAGCTATATTATTAATCAATTAGAGCCATTAGCTGAGAATGTGGAAAAGTCGAAAACTTACGTTAAAAAGCTTGCGACTGTCCAGCATCTTCATACAAAAATTTCTGCCAAAATTAAGCATGGTATAGATTGGCAAGATTGTCTTAAAAGTCTGCATCCCACTCCGGCAGTCGCTGGTATGCCAAAAGATTCTGCAATACTGAATATACTAGAAATCGAAGATTTTCATAGAGGATATTATTCAGGAGCTTTTGGAATTGTCGATATTAATTATCAAGAGTTTGCAGTGGCTATACGTAGTGGTTTAATATGCAAAGATAGAATTTAT
>JAUQWR010000402.1 GCA_030835065.1 Candidatus Kapaibacterium sp. | reverse complement strand
ATAAGGAAGTCGGATTGGCGAGGAGTCATACGAAAAACTTCACTGCCAAAACGAGCGACATCGAAACGAGAAGAGGCAAAAGCCATCATTTCGATAGCACAACAAGAAATACCTAAAGGCATGGGCCACATAGAATTTTTTTGAGCCCATTTAATAACTTTATCAACGCTGGTAGTAAGAAAACCATCGCGTGCAAGAGTTTGCTCTAATCCCAATCTAAACCTCCCTTTCTAAGCTCCCAGAAATAACCAGCAAAAAGAATAGCGATGAAAAACATCATAGCTATAAACGCACTAATACCTAATGTACCAAGCTGAACAGCCCAAGGATACATAAAAACAACTTCGACATCGAAAACGATAAAGCTGACAGCAATCATATAGAATTTGACAGAAAATCGCTCTCTGGCAGTACCTCTTGGAGGCATACCACTTTCGTAGGTCGATACTTTGCCGGGAGTAAAACGTCGAGCTCCAAGCCATTCGGATAATAGCATAAATACAACAGCTATTCCAAATCCGAACACAAGCATTATAATTAATGGCAAATACGTTTCAATCATTTATTTTCTCACTAATTCATCTCAAATTACCCACTAATAACGGCATAAATCGATTCTTATTTTGATATTAATATACTAAAAATTTATAATTAATCTATTCTTACAATTAAATTAATTCTTGTTATGGTTTTCTTAATGGTTAAGTAATATTACTGAGAAATCATATACAAAAATATAATATATTTGAGTTGTAGATAAAGTGAAATCTTTTGAAAAGAAATATGCTTAACAGACTATTGTTCCTTCATAAGATTGCCCAAAGTTCAGAATCAATCCTTCTCACTGTGAGGCAATAGTCTGTTACTTATTATTAAGTAACAATTCAGAAAGACAAGAACAAAAAAATCCCTTTTATTTTAGCCATTTTCTCTATATTTTAATATAAATAATTATGGGATTGGTATGCTTAATAATATAAAAAAGATTAGAACATCTTATTTGCTTTTATTTGGAATAGCACTGATAATACTGTTCTTTGGGATATTGTTTAAATTTATTACAAATGAAATAGTTAAAGTAGCCGAAGAACAACGCAAACATGTGCTGGTTCAATTTGTAAGTATGGCAAAAAACACTATCAATCCTGTTATAAAATCATATAGAAAAAATCAAATTTCTAAATCAAATGCTTTAGATTCAATTAGAAGTATCGTTAGATTAATGAAATATAATGATCAGAATGGTGAAAATTATATTTTTATGAGCGATTACAATGGCAAAATGATGGTGCAACCATATCAACCACAAAATGAAAATTCAAATCAAATAAATCTTCAAGACCTAAATGGAAAGTATATAATCAGAGAATTAATTAATGCTGCTAAATCTCCTGAAAAAGCCGGATTTGTTACTTATTTCTATTATCCACCAAACTCTAAAGAAGCTGAAGAAAAATTAGCATACGTGATGGGGATTCCTGAGCTAGAATGCTATATTGGTACTGGTGTTTATATGGGGGCGATCTATGCCGAGCAACAAGCTACTTACAACAAGGCGCTTGGGCTTTTTGGGATTTTACTTGTAGTATTTTTATTGCCATTGACTTTTGCATTCTTTGAACTAAGAAAACAAAATAATGAACTAAATATCGAAATTAGTGATCGTAAAAAGGCAGAACAAGCCTTAAAACAAAGCGAAGCCAGATTGAATCTTGCTTTGGATAGTGTCAATGATGGGCTTTGGGATTGGAATTTAGCAGATCAGAGGCTTTATTTTAGCCCACGTTACTATAAAATGTTGGGATATGAACCTAATGCTTTCGAATCTAGTTTTGAGAATTGGAAATTGCTGGTTCATCCTGAAGATTTGCCCCGCGCTTTAGATGCTCTAGAATCTGTTAATAATATTAATATTGACTTGTTCAGATGTGAATTTAGGATGAGGGCATTTACAGGTGAATGGTCTTGGATATTAGCACGTGGAAGAGTGATAGAAAGAAATGATGCCGGACAACCTAGCAGGATGATAGGTACTCATTCTGATATTAGCTATCAAAAAAAATCTGAAGAAAGACTGCGCCAGAGCGAAGAAAACCTTAAAGTTACTCTCAACTCAATCGGAGATGGAGTGATTGCTACAGATAGAGATGGAAATATTACCAGAATAAATCCCGAAGCTCAAAGGCTTACAGGTTGGTCCTATGCCGAAGCTTATGGAAAGAAATTTACTGAAGTTTTCAATATTGTTAATGCCCAATCAAGACAAAAAGTTGAAAATCCAGTGGAAAGAGTATTCGAAACCGGCGAGATTGTGGGCTTGGCAAATCATACAGTGCTTATCTCAAAAAA
>JAUQWR010000401.1 GCA_030835065.1 Candidatus Kapaibacterium sp. | reverse complement strand
AATATCTTTTGCATACAAATCACAAATTGATTTGAGTTTTGCAAGAGAATAAACAACCTTTTCTATTTCTTCGTTTTTAGCACCTGGCATAGCTTGAACAATAATACCGCCACTTTGGCTTATCATGCCATTGTTGTCTATATCGCAATCCAACAATACAGCCGATGGTATTTGCTCAGAATTAATAAAATAATTTGCTAAATCGCTGGCAATATCTCCATTTGCAAGTGGTACAATGCCTTGGATCGGCTCATTACGATTGTATAAAATGCTAACAACTTTCAAATTCCCTTCGCCAAGAGCATCTGTTAAGCGGTCAATTTGTATATTTTCTTGTGGAATTGAAGTATTAACGTAGCCTCTAACCTCGCCAACTTGAAGAGCTTCAGCAAATACTTTAGAAATGGGCCCATTACCGCTAAGATAGATTGAAATACGCTCTTCGCCTTTGAGAAAAGCAGCCAACATCGAAGCAGCTGCAAGCGCACGGCCAAGAAATACAGCAGGAATGTGGCTCAGATTATGCTTCTGTTGTGCTATTTTTGCAGTTTCGCTATTGCGAATGGCAACTGCTCTGAAATGACCATCTTTTGTCATTACCCTTATGAATCTATCTCGATTCTTGTATTTTTGCTTTAATGAATCTATATCCATAAATTTCCCTTTCATTAATAATCGGTACAAAAATAAGCTATTTATAGGAGAATACAAAAAATTGAATTGTCGAAATTGTGTTTTGTGTTTTAATTTGGATATGTTGTTGATATAATGTAAATTAGAGTAAATGAAAGAGATGATATTAGGAGCATATCAATGAAATATCTGGTTTTGTTTTTTATCTTGAATAATATTCTTCTAGCTTCGGACTATATAAATCCGGATGGTAATAATTGGAAAGTATTAGATTCGGTGATAAGTAGTAAAAGTGATGAATATGCTTTTATTCATAGTATAAGTTGCATTGATTCTTTGAATATTACAAGTCTTTCTGGTGGATTTTTCTTTACATTTGAGTTTGCAAAAATAAAAATATCTAGTGATGGAGGGAAAACCTGGGATTTAATAAAAGATGATATAAGACCTAATAATACTCCCTTGATCAAGCATGTTTTTATGTCAAATAATAATTCTTTGTTTGCAGTATGCGATTCCGGACTTGTTCACTATACAAGTAATAGAGGAAACAGCTGGAAAAAGATTAAATTGGATATACCAATTAGTTCTTTTAATGCAATTGAAAATGCTCAATGCAGATCAAACTTTGCTATGCTTGTTTATTCTGGTAAGAATAATGTTTTTGTTACATATGATGGTGGCGAAAATTGGGAGAAATTTATTTTTAATGGCGAAAGTATTCCTGATTATCCTGCTTCGCGAGTTTATATATTAAATGATACTACTATTATAATGCTGGGTGTAAAGAAAATTAATAACACAAATTATAATATTTATTATTTATCTAATGATACAGCCAAAACATGGAAAGAAATTTATAGACTTAAATCTACAGATGATTTGCTTTTTAATAGGGCATATATAGACGAAAACAGAGTATATGCAATTAAGTCAGAAACTATATATAAAGCACAAAATATTAATGAAGTCGATACTCTCAAGTCTGATATTTATTATTCTGAAAACAAAGGACAAGATTGGATTAATTTATTTTCTGAGATTAATCCGGGGTTTTCATATTCAAATATGATGTTTTCTGATAGTTTGCATGGATTTGCAACAAATAAAGTAGATAGATTGATAATTACAAGCGATGCAGGGAAAACATGGAAAAAGTATGTAATAAAGTTTGATGGGAAATCCAGAAATTATTTTTTAGGAGCTTGCCGATATCTAAATAATAATATGCCAATTGTCGGCTTGGGTCCACTATTGATGAAATTCGTTGATGTAGAAACAAGTGTATATGAAGATGATACTTTATCTATAGACAGGATAATGGCTAATAAATATGAGATAAGAAATGAAAAGGCTTTGAAATATGAGTTATATGATTTCAATGCTAATATTATTAAAAGTGAAAATATTCAATATTCTGCTAATAAAATAATTGATTTGGAAAATCTACCTAATGGCTGCTACTTACTATTGCTATATTATGATGATAATATTACAAGAAAAATTTTGTTGAAAAATTAAAAAAATACTTGACAAATAATAAAAAATTATGTAAATTTAATATGAGTTCTTTAAACAGTTATTTATAAAAATATTATCCAATTAGGACAATATTATGGTAGTCTAAAAACAATTAAATATCCGGAAATAGAAATGGCAGAGGAGATGATGTCATTAGTGAAAATCTTCAAATGTTTAAAATATCTTGTTATCCACAGATTTCGAATTTCCACTATTACAGTAATAATTTATTATGGAGAGTAAAATGAAAAAATTTCTATGGAGCGTAATAATTGTAATGTTTGTATTGTTTGGGAAAATTTATTGTGACTCTAAAGAATTATTTTTTCCTTGTGAGATATATAGGCTGGCAGGTGTAGATACGGTAGAATATAATAATTTCTACTTTCCAAATGTTAGAATGTTGGATAGAGATAATATATTTATTCCTGCACAAATTACAATTGGAAATAAAAAAGAAATACCTTCTATGAAAGGGTGGAGAAGACAAATTCTGAGAACAAGTGATGGGGGTAAAAATTGGGATTCATTAAAAATATCTAATACCTATATTGATTTTCAGTCTAGCGGGAATAAGGAACCCGTAGGGTATGATGATATTGTATTGTTCTCACAAAATAAGTATAAATTATTGTCTTATAATAGTGCACTAGCATCTACCGAAGATGGTGGAAAGACTTGGGATAGTATCCTTGTATATCCTGCTATATTTTCAGAAACAAAATCAGCAGGACGTTTTACATGGTTTGCAGATACTAATAATGCTGTGATGTCGCATTCGTATAAAAATGATCAACTTTATTATACCACAGATGGCGGGAAAATATGGAATCCTGTTGGGCAAAGCGATCCAAATAATCTTGATTATGGACCTGTATGGAATGTAGTATATAATAAATCAAAAAATAAATTAATTGGTGCTCAACGTAGATATTCACTATTACATGCAACATTTAATAGTTATGAAAATTTTAAAAGTCGTCCGGCTATATATGACCTGGAAAAAAAAGAGTGGTTTTACAGTAAAGATACTATAAGTGATTTGTTACGTGGATTTTATATGATTGATGATAGTATAGGGTTTGCCGTAGGAGATAAAGTATACAATTACGATCCGAATAATCCCTATAAACAAAATCCTCCTGTTGCGGTTATATACAAAACAACTAATGGAGGAAAAAAATGGGATAAGATAATTGAAGCTGATTCAAGTTTGACTTTATCCCATTATTGGCCAATAGTATATAAGGATGGAAGGCTCTTTGCAACGATGTATAGTGGATTTATGTATTCAGATGATTTAGGAGAAACCTGGAAAACAAAGAATTTTCAAGGAGTGTTTACACTTTATAGTGCCGCAATATTTCCTATAAGTAAAAATGAGTTTATTATAAGGGATACTAGATCAGATTTATGGTTATATAAAAT
This sequence comes from Candidatus Kapaibacterium sp., assembly GCA_030835065.1. Taxonomy (GTDB): domain Bacteria; phylum Bacteroidota; class Ignavibacteria; order Kapaibacteriales; family UBA2268; genus JAUQWR01. The sequence goes on along the minus strand of JAUQWR010000401.1, from coordinate 2,052 downwards.
GAATGAGTTAGACGTCCAAGATAATGAAGAAAAAGAAAATATATCAATATATCCAAATCCAACAAACGGAATATGTACATTTAAATCAAATAGTATAATAGATAGAATAGAAATCTATGATATAAATGGTCAGAAAATAATAGAACTCGCAGGAGATTCCAATAATATAATGACAATCGACTTTGGTGGGCTTAGTACTGGGATTTATTTTGCAAAGATTTATAGTGATTCAAAAATCACGGTCGAAAAAATAGTAAATAATAAGTAATTAATTGAGACTATTTTAAAATAATCCTATTTGAGATTTCAGATGGGATTATTTTTATTTATATGCCAACTCAATTCCAAACCTGAAATATCTTAGTGGCAAAGGATAGTTTAATATATATTGGCGTTTTTGATTAGTAAGATTATTGCAATTAAATATAAAATTTAGATAATAATCATAAATATTAATGGAATATTTTGAGCTGATATTAATTTCGTAATTTGATTTAATGATGGATTCAGGATAATTATCGGGTTGAACGTACATAAAACCGTTATAATTTGATGAAATTGCAATCGAAAAATTCTTGTATTCAAGAGAAATAAGAGCTGATATTATCTCTTGTGGAATATATGGTAAATATTTACCATCGCTTCCAAAATCTTTAGATTGCTGATATGTGTAATTAAAAGATAAAGTAGTTAGAAAATCGCCTGATACATAAGAATAAGAAGAAGAAAATTCAATACCATAGCAATGTGTTTTTGCAAGATTTCTTGCACTCCATGCAACAGAACTTTTAGGTACAGCTACAATCTGATCTTTACTAATAAGGTAGAATATATTGAATTCAATATTTAAAGGATTAAATGGATTTAAATTTAATCCTAAATTGAATGAATGAGATTTCTCGGGTTTTAAATCCTTAGTACCAAAATTCAAATAATACATTTCGTTGAAATTTGGGGCTCTGAAATTGTAGGAATAATTAAAGGATAATGAAGAATTTAGGGGGAAATTATCGTCAAAAATAAAACCAATAAAAGGAGACAATGCAGTGCCAAAATCAGAAAAATAATCTGAACGCAAAGCTGAAATAAATGAAAATTTATGGGCATCGAAATATGAGATGTATTCAGATTTGGCTCCAAAGGCTAATGAAAATCTATCTGCATAATTGGAATTTGAATTGTCGATCATATCGCCAGACAAAGTGCTAAAGCAGATATTCGAATATAATTCATAATTAAGAGGAATAACATCAATATTATCAATATTCTTGAAACTAATTTGAAGATCATTATTTAAAAATAAATTGCCATTCTTATTAATGCTCAAATTATCCGGGTCAAAATATTCACTTTCACTAAATTTGAACATTAAGGAGGCGAGCATTTTATTGTTAATCTTTGCATTAATTATTGATAGAATTTCTTTATCTTCCAATTTGGCTTTAGAAGATTCCAGCCTGTCTTTTAATACAGGTCCGGGAACAGCTCTGGAAGCAGATTTAGCAATTAAATTAAATTTAATTGATTCAAAATCAAAAATACCTGATTTGTCGTAGGCATTAATACTGACAATAAAATTATTGAAGTATGCATTATCTCGCAAAGTGTCAATATTAATTCCATTTCTATTGAATTGGACAGTGTATTTATTTTTTGAGTCTTCGTAATTTAAATTAAAATTTATAGCTCTTAAAGAATCAGCAAAAGTAAATCCGAGCGCAGCTAAATAGTCTTCGAAACTTCCTGCAAATAATTTAATATTAAAATTATTTTTTAGATTTTGATCGGAAATAATATTAACAACACCAGTAAGAGCATTAGTGCCAAAGATTGCACTTGCACCGCCTCTTGATATTTCGAGCGAATTGACCATCGAAACAGGAATTAGTGAAAAATCAACACTAGAATTTTGAGTAGAACTAATAGGCATACCATCAATCATAACGAGTGTCTGCGAAGAACTTCCACCTCGAATCGAAATTGTTTTAATTGCTCCCGCACCACCATAATCTTTGATGGCAACACCAGGCGAGAAAGATAGTAATTTGCTTA
>JAUQWR010000400.1 GCA_030835065.1 Candidatus Kapaibacterium sp. | reverse complement strand
AAATTATATAAATAGTTAAGCAATTTTAAATCAAAGGACTATATTTTGTTAAAATTTGAAATAAAGTCCTTAAATTTTTAAAAATTTAAATAGCTCAAAAAGCTTGTTTAAAAAAAAATACAAAGGAAATATTTAAAACATAATAGAGACAGGTATCAGACCTGTCTCTTCAGAAAAATAATTGGATTTATTAAAGTAATTTTATTTTTGAAAGATTATCATCGTATTCACAGATAAACTTAATCCAAACTTGCTTAGCTTATCATTTTTTTCGGTGGAAGCTTCATAAAATAGACCTACCGACATACTTTTAATAATTGGATTATTTTCTTCAAACAAAACTAATGGAATATCACTCCTTATTCTTAACAAATCTCTTGAGTCTCTAAATGAATATCCATATTGTGCTTGAAGAAATGAAATTAATCCCATACCAATATATGCGTTGCAGCCAGAATCTGATTGATAATTAGCTGAAATATTTAATAATATTAAGTTTACGTTCAAATCGATAGCGCTAAAACTCCCACCGGGATTTGAAGAAACACCATGTTGCAAGGACAATGGTGAATTCAGATATATCAGCCTGTCGTTTGTTGTATGTGCAAATACATCGCATTGTATTAAAAGAAAATTTATTATTACGAACAAAATAATTGTATTTACCATTCTAATCTTTTATAAAAGTTTTACATTCATTATCAATCTTCAAAAAATAACATCCTGATTTTAATCCATCCAGATTAATTCTTTCTATATTATTATGTGTTGTAGATTCTAATATTTTTTCGCCTAAACTATTATATATAATTATCACTTTAGGAATTATAATATCAGAACAATTTTCTATATTTATGTAGTTATTACATGGATTTGGATAGATTGCAACGCTCTCATAACCTTTCTCATTAACTGAAGAGCTAATTATACCTCTCAAAAATGTTCTGTTATTACCTGTTATATAGACTTCTTCAGGGCTAACTACATAAATTCCATATAACATTTCTTTGCTTAGACCTTCGGCTTCTCTTTTCCAGTTTTCTCCACCATCAGTTGTATGGAGAATTACACCCGAGGTTCCAACAGTCCATGCTTCCATTTTATTTAGTGCTTTAACAGCCATTAAAGTACCATTCTTTCCTTTCACAGGATTTACTTGATCTGTCCAATTATGCCCATCTATAGTATGAATTATCATACACCCTGCACTATCCCAAGCTCCAGCCGCAGTAGGCGATCCAACACACCAACCATGCAAGGTATCAACCATATCAATTGCATAAATTCCATTTGTACCCGAATATGACTGATCTATTTGTAATTCAGCATCTATTATTGGTCCAATAATCTCTTCGCCAGCTACAAAAGCATGTCGAGAATCTATGCATGAAACAGAATAAATATTACTAACATAATTTTCCATAGGAATTGATTTGATTTCTTTATCAGAAATTGTTTTTACTATTCCATTAAATCCAACGCAAATACCAGTATCTGAATTGTTAGGAAAATCAATAGCCATCAATGTTCTGGATGCACTATATTTTTTTATCCAATTACTGCCACCATCGGATGTATAATAAATTTGTCCTTCAACACCGCATGCCCAGCCCCTTTTTGAATCCTGCATTTTGATGCCATGAGTACCATACTTTGTTGTCTGAATTGTAAAAGTTTTTCCACGATCTGCAGAAAAATAAATTTCACCTGCAGTACCATTTTGATAGTTTCCATACCCGGAGATTATCCAAATTGAATCTCCAACCATATCTATTCCAGAAATTGTAACTGTAGATATTGTGTTTGGTAAGTTTTCTCCCAAATTTGTCCATTCAAATTTTTGAGAATATGAATGAGTAATTATCAGGAATATACTTATAATAAAACAATAAAAATGTTTCATAATTTATTCCAAAGTTTGATTATTTAATTATCTAAACTTAAAATAAATAGTAATCAAATACAAAACGTATTTACTCATTTTCATTAAATACGGAAATATACGTAGCTCATTCTTTGAATTAAGGAAATTGTAAACGTGCTATCATATACTATAAATCATATTGATTTATTTACTACCTTGTATTAATTTCTAAATTCTATGTTCACATTGGCTTATTCCATTCATCAATGCTATATATAGCAGATTTACTGTATTACTTAATAATAAAATTCCTTAAAGTGACCAGTTTATACTTTAATATATAACAATAATAAGCAATTACATCAAAACATATATTTGAAAAAAGATAAAAGTAAACTATATATTTTTTCATGATTTAACTAAATAACAATAAATAAGTTATAATATAATACTTGTTTGGTATTTGAAATAAAATAATTAAATTTACAAGAAAAAGGAAATTATTATGCGGATAAATTTTTCTCTTTTTATATGCATTCTTCTAATTCATATATATGAATGCACTGCTGAATTCCAATTAGGCATAAACTTAGATGATGCTGGAGCATTCACAAATATAATAAATAGCTGCAACAGATATTCTGATGCTAGCGATTATGATGATTATGGCTGGCCCCTTTCTGATTTCAGTCTTGTTTTGATGGATGCCAGACCAGCAACCGAATGGACTAATACTATTGATGATCCCGAAAAATATAGAATTAATATGAATGGTATTTATAAATGCTCTTTTTCGGGTTTTGCTAATATTCAAATTTCTGGTACTGATGTGGAACTCATTTCAAAATCTTACGATTCCACTTCCAATACTAGTTATTTCGATTTTAAAATTTCTGGTTTCCCAAATGATAACCATGGTCTTGTATTTCTTAATTTTTCGAATACAAGGAGAAATAAAAATTCTACCCAAAATGATGGCATTACTAATCTTAAAGTAATGCGACCTGGATATGAGTTAAATACCAACAAAATTTTTACTGACGAATTTATAAAGCTATGTAAATCTGCAGACTTTTCTTGCTATCGCTTTTATAATCTACAAAATATTTGGGATGGCGAGCCTATATATCCTCAAAAAACGAAATGGGAAAATAGAAAAACGCCTAATGATGCGTCCCAAAATTCTATGAAAAATTTAAATGGTAAACTCGATGCTTGGTGTTGGGAATATATTGTTGAATTATCTAATTTATTAAATAAAGATATTTGGATTAATATTCATATCTCATGCGATTCCACTTATTTACTAAATCTGGCTGCATTCCTTAAATCAAAACTTAATCCTAACATTAATATTTATCTTGAAAATAGTAACGAAGTTTGGAGCCCTACTCAAGCTACTCATGGTCCATACAATAAAGCCCAAGCAGATCATTATAAAATTAGTTTTGATGAAAATTATGCTAGAAGATCTGTTGAGATTTCTAATCTATTTGCTGAAATTTTTGGTACCGAACAAATAAATAAAAGAATTAGAACAGTTTTAGCTGGTCAGCATGCATATAATGGTAGATCGGATATTCATTTGAATTATATAGACAAAACTTTTGGTGAACCCAAAAAATATATTTATGCTACAAGTACTGCATTATATTTTCAATCAACTAAATCAGCGTCTTCTAATCCTGAAGAAATTAACGATGGTATGATAGAAGATATTAGCAGTCAAATTTCTAATAATTCAAATAGCTTTAATAGGTTTAATCATATCAATAAAGCTTCAAAGTGGCAGCTAGCTGGAGGCTGTACATCCTACGAAGGTGGGCCTCACCTACCTTCCGGTGCTAATATGACAAATTTAAGTACTCAAATATTATCTCATCGAACTGCTAAAATGAAAGATGTATTAAAATACAACTATATTGAAGGGTGGAAAAATATTGGTGGTGGATTGGCTATGTATTTTACTCTTTTCTCTGGCTATAATCGTTATGGATGCTGGGGATTGACTGATGATTACAATAATTCTGATAGAAATTTCAAAATGGCGGCTATTAGAGATATTTTAAATGATAATACTGATATTATTATTTCTGATAGCTTACAATTTTCTTTAAGCCCTAATCCTGTTAAAAATATTGCTCATGTTATTATTCCTCAAAATTTGTTAGAATACAATATCACTATTTATAATCTTTTGGGTCATAAGCTAATAGATATTGATGGTAATTCTTCTGATTTACAAATAGACATTTCATCACTTACACCCGGTCTATATATGATTAGAATCGGTAAGAGTTCAATAATTTTTATTAAAGAATAGATTATATGAAAAGTCAGAATTCAATGTATTTTTCATTATATAAAATTATCGGAATATATTCTGGATTTACTTTTTATTTCTATTTATTATTGTTTACACTATTCAAATTCGTAAAATCTAGTTTTGCATTCAATCCAGCGGTTTATTGGTTTATCACAGGTTATTTTCTCTTTATTCCAATGTTTATATTAGTTTATTTAAAAATTAAACCTCGCAATTTCAAGGATTTCTTATGTCGAGCTAATCTTAACTTGTTTAATAAAAAAGATTGGCTTTATGCAATTCTAGGATTGATTTCAACATTTATCTTCAGTGGAATGATATTTTTTGTGGTAAACTTAATATTAACCACTTTAAATTTAAAACCATTAGAAACAAATCCCTGGTTTTTTAGTATGAAACCATTTATCGGCGTAGAAAAATTTCTACTTCTATTGTGGTTTCCAATGTTCTTCTTTAATATTGTTGGCGAAGAATTGCTATGGAGGGCATACATTCAAAAGAACAGTAAACCTCGCTATTGGTGGATAAATTCATTACTTTGGCTAATGTTTCATCTGCCATTCGGATTTGATTTAATGATTATGCTTATTCCAATTATGATTATTATTCCTTATTTATATTATAAAACATCAAATACACTAATCGGAATATTTATTCATGGAATGTACAATGGACCAATCTTTATAATGATCTCATTAGGATTATTACCATCATAATTAAATTTTGGGTTTAATTGGAATCCAAATTTCTTCTTCTGAATCTGCAGAATTATTGTTATACTTCTCTCCCATTACTGCAAAGTGAGGACGATTATCTAAAAAATACTCAGAATTTGGAAGCCAATCCAAGAAAATATAATTATATGTATTAATTCCATCTTTAGGATGTCCTTTGTGAATGAATACAGCATACAGACCATTATTTATTATAAATGAGTTCAAACTTTCAAGACTAAATCCTTCATCCTCAATCAAAGCCCATTTTTGAAATTTATTCATTGGATTAAATTTTTCAAAATAATCATCAGAATATACTTCCACAGAATATAAATTAGAATTTTTTCTATTTAATTGTATAATCAATGGCATAAATTTAGACCAAAGCTCAGCAACTTTTGGCTCAGCAAAAGACATTTCTACATTTTGTCCAACTAATTTCATTTCTTTAAAATTTTCAATTCTATCAAACATCTAGATGTTACTCCTTCTAAGTGCATAAATTAACTCATCTAAAAATTCATCATATTTAAATATATTTTTTTCAATACGAGCTTCAAGTTTAAAACCATTTTTTTCTAATACTCGTTGAGAAGCAATATTATTGCCAAATGGTCGGGCATATAACCTAACAATATCATAATTATTAAATGCAAAGTCCACCATTAAACTGATAGCCTTCGAAATAATACCCATATTCCAATATTTTTCACCGAGCCAATAACCCAATTCTGCATTTTTGCGCATAATATCATTTTGTGGGTGTATTCCAATACCACCAACAGCCTTATTATCCACTTCTATAGCAAAAATATGTATTGGAACATCAGAATTTGCGTAATTTATAAAATTGGCAGCATTTTCCTTTGTATAAGGATGAGGAAACATATCGGTCAAATATTTTGCAATATTTATATTATTTGCATTCTCAACTAAACTATCTGCATCTTCTATTCGCCAAGGTCTAAGAATAAATTCCATTATCATTCCTTTATAATACTTTTTCACTAATTTATTTAAAATAAATGATTTTCCAAAATTAGAAAAATAATATTATGATTAAATATTGTAAATTACAAGCTAAATCATATTTATAACAATTTATGAACATAAACAATCTAAACAAATACAGACTTAATAAAATAATAGATGCTTAATCATTTAAGATCAAGCATCTATTAATTAATAATGATTTACAAGCTTAGTAACTATTACTAATCACCTAATAAGTGTTTATTACGTCGATTTGAAGTAAATTCTTCTTCCAGATTATGATATTGACTATAATCTTGATAATCATCATAGTCATTATGCTCTTGTTTTAATTTGAATCGGCTAAGCATATTTCTAAGAGCAGAGGCTTGACCTGATAGTTCTTCAGAAGCAGAAGCAGATTCTTCGGCACTTGCAGTATTAGTTTGTGTTACTTTATCTATCTGCATAAGACCTTCATTAATCTGAGAAATTGCCATAGCCTGCTCGTTAGATAATTCTGCAATTTGCTGCACTATATCTGCAGACTTGACTGAACCTGAATAAATTTCCTCAAGCACTTCAGTAGTTCTTGTGGAAAGCATCATACCATTTTCGACAGTTCTGATACTATTTTCAATTAATTCAGTTGTTTCTTTGGCAGCATTAGCACTTCGAGCAGCAAGATTTCTTACTTCTTCTGCAACTACAGCAAACCCCTTACCATGACGACCGGCACGGGCCGCTTCGACAGCTGCATTCAAAGCTAAAAGATTAGTCTGGAATGCAATTTCTTCAATTACTTTAATAATCTTAGAAATATCATGGCTAGATTTTGTAATATTATTCATAGCTAGATTCAATTCACTCATCACAGATTTACCTTTTTCGGCAGAATCCTTAGCAGAAACAGTAAGGCTATTGGCAATATTGGCATTTTCTGCATTGTGCCTTGTTTGAGAAGCTATTTCAGACATCGAACTTGTTATTTCTTCAAGCGAAGCAGCCTGTTCTGTAGCACCTTGCGAAAGTGCAGTACTTGCATCAGATACTTGAAGAGCCCCACGAGTAACTTCTCCAACAGTCCTATCCACTTCAGTAAGCAATCTGTTTAATGAATCAAGAGATTGGTTCAAAGCATCTTTTAATATTTCGTGGTCGCCTTTGTAATCAGCCAAGATCAATTGAGATAGATCTCCATCTGCCATAAGTTTCAATATACCGACAGCTTCATTGACTGGCTGCAGAATACTATCAATTGTATTATTAAATCCTTCCACAATTTTCTTATATTCGCCAGAATGTTTGTCAGACTTAACTCTCACGCTAAGCTCACCGGCAACAGCACTATTAGCAAGCATATTCACATCATTGGTCAATGATTCAATATTATGTTTTAATAAAACCAACCATTGGTGAATTTCATCTTTATCAGATGCTTTATCAATATGAGCAGACATATCGCCATTAGCAATCTTAGTAACATAATCGATAAGTTGGTTTAGCCAGCTATAAAGGTTATTAACGGAGTTTTTCATTTCGTTGAAATCGCCTTTAAATTCGGCAGTAATTTTTTCGCTAACCACACCGCTGCTAATCAAGTTTAATACTCTATTAGCTTCATTTATTGGTTTAATAACACCATTAATCATTTCATTCATGCCATTAATAATCCAATTCCATTTACCTTGGAATTTTGCAGCATCTGCTCTCACGCTCAGATTTCCATTTTCTGTTGAGTTAATCAATAATGAAATATTTTCGATTAAATTCAACAAAATATGAGCAAGCATATTAACATTTTCTTTAATAACGTTATAGTCGCCCTTATAATCATCATTAATTTGAGATAAAGATTCACTGCCTGAAGCAACTTCCTGAAGGAACTTCGAAGCTGCATTCAATGG
>JAUQWR010000399.1 GCA_030835065.1 Candidatus Kapaibacterium sp. | reverse complement strand
TGATAGACGTAGCGGCGTTTCGAAGATGAATAAAAGTATTATTTACGAAGCTATTTTCCTTGTTTGGAAATTAAGATTTTTGTTCAGATTTATGAGCAAAAGCCATGCACGTATGGATGATAGACAAAGAAAAAATGTTGTTTATTAATTAGGTTTGTATTGATTGAGTGCTAATATCGATATATCAATAGTTATTGTTAACTATAACGTAAAAGACTTTTTGCTTCAAGCCTTGAAATCGATAGAAGCTGCTCGTAAGTCATTAAAACTTGAAATTTTAGTTGTCGATAATAATTCAGTTGATGGATCGGTGGACTATTTAAAACCACTTTTTCCTAATGTTAATTTTATTCCTCTTGATGATAATATTGGCTTTGGTAGAGCCAATAATTTGGCTATTGATATTGCAAAAGGCAAATATTTGCTTATTCTCAATCCAGACACTATTCTTAGCGAAGATACTCTGGAAATAATGTATGATTATATGGAGAATAATCCCAATTGTGGAATATCTGGATGTAAGGTTTTGAATCCAGATGGTACATTTCAACTTGCATGCCGAAGAGGTTTTCCTACTCCTTGGGCTTCGTTTGCCAAATTGTTTGGACTTCAGTCTCTATTTCCAAATTCAAAATTATTCGCACAATATAATCAAACTTATAAATCAGTAGATGAAACCTATCCAATCGATGCAGTTATTGGTGCATTTATGTTTTGCAAAACTGATTTAATAAAAAAATTACATGGTTTCGATCCTGATTTTTTTATGTATGGCGAAGATATTGATCTTTGCTATCGTGTCAAACAATCTGGATTTGCAATCGATTACGTACATTCAACTTCAATCATCCATTTTAAAGGTGAAAGTACACGTCGGAGTTCAATTAATGAAGTCAGACATTTTTATCAAGCTATGGAAATATTTGCTCGGAAGCATTATGGAAAATCAAATTACTTCCTTCTTTTTTTAAAATCTGGAATTTTTTTAAGATCAATTTTAGCGCATTTCTTAAAAAATAAAATTGATTTTTATTATGTTATTACAGACATTTTATCTGCAAATTTTGCTCTTATTCTTAGCACAAAGATTAGATTTCAAGAGTTTTTCGGGTTTCCTGATTATGCCTACCCAAATGTATTCGTTGTTATTTCAACTGTAATTTTTTTAAGTCTGATTTCAATCGGTGAATATTTTGAGTCGAAACAATCCATAAGAAGAACAATATTTGGATTGATGATAAGCTTTTTTGTTTTGTCGTCGCTCACTTACTTCTTTCCTGAATATAGATTTTCGAGAGGAGTATTGCTTATGACGATAGGATTTACTACATTATTTGCGTCTGCTAATAGATTTTTTGTTTCAATAATTCAAAAAATCAGAGGTAAAGAATCAGATAAAAAAATTGCGATTGTTGGTACAAACGAAGATACAGTCAATCTTTTAAATCAATTTAAGGCTCATCCAATTCATAATATTGTATTGACTGGGATTATATCTTCTAATCCAATTAATGAAAATAGTTTTGAGGGATATAAGATAATTGGTGATTTTAGTTATATTAAGAAAATATTATCTGAATATAAAATTAAAGAATTGATTATTAGTGGAAATGATTTAAATCAAAATGAAATAATAAGATCCATGCAGGAATGTGCAGAACTTAAAGTAGGTTTTCATCTAGTACATGAATTTGATGAATATTTAGCTGCTCAGATTTTAAATGATTTGTCTGGTATTGAACCTACAATACCCAAATTTAATATTTCAATTTTTAGAAACAAAATTTTGAAAAGAATGCTTGATTTGATTGTTGCTTTCATTGCGTTAACTATCGGATTGCCTTTGTTAGCTATGAAAAATAATTCAAAATCATTGATTAGTAATTTTTTCAAAATTTTGAAAGGTAAAATGTCTCTAATTGGATATTCAGAATTAGAAGGTTATAAATCAAAAATAGGCAAACCTGGATTGATAAGCTTAGCTGATATTAATAAAGATTTTCAATTAAGTAAACACGCAATTTATAATTTGAACGACTATTACTTAAAACATTTTTCATTTTCGCTCGACTTGGATATATTAATTAAATTTATGGTTAGAAAGTAATGTCAAAAGTAGTATTAGATTTCGAACAACCAATCTTGGCACTTGAAGCTAAGATAAAAGAAATGAAGGAGCTTAGTGCTTCTATTGATTTAAGCAAAGAAATAGTTGATCTCGAGAAGAAAGTCGAATCTTTAAGAGAAAATATATATAGAAACCTTACTCGTTGGCAGAGGGTACAATTAGCTCGCCATCCGGAACGCCCAATTACTTCCGATTATTTAGCCAATTTATTTACTGATTTTGAAGAAATTCATGGCGATAGAAAATTCAAGGATGATCCTGCTATCATTGGTGGAATTGCCAAGTTTATGGATAAATCTGTTGTTGTTATCGGTCATCAAAAAGGAAGAGATACAAAATCTAATTTGTATAGAAATTTTGGAATGCCAAATCCTGATGGCTATAGAAAAGCACATAGACTTTTTGAATTTGCCGAAAAATTTAATAAACCTGTAATTACATTTTTGGATACTCCGGGTGCATTTCCAGGTATTGAAGCTGAAGAAAGAGGACAAGCTGAAGCAATTGCTTCTAATCTGCTACTAATGTCGAGTCTGAAAGTGCCAATTGTTGTTGTTATTATAGGCGAAGGTGCTTCTGGTGGTGCTATTGGTATAGGTGTTGGTGATAAAATTCTTATGCTCGAAAATGCTTGGTATTCTGTTATTTCTCCAGAGTCTTGTTCCAGTATTTTGTGGCGTTCTTGGGACTTTAAAGAACAAGCTGCCGAAGCTTTAAAACTTAGCTCATTCGACTTAAAAGAACAAGGGATTATTGATGAAATTATTAGCGAACCTATCGGTGGTGCACATAGAAATCATACTCTTGTTTTTGATAATGTCAAAAATGCAATTAATAATACATTAAATTCATTATTAAATGTTAGCCCTGAAAAATTAGTTGCTGATAGAAGACAAAAATTCTACAAAATGGGTGTTTGGAATGAGTAGTAAAGTAATTACATTTGATTTTTGGAATACTATTTTTGATTCATCCGGCGGTTCTATACGCAATGATTATAGAAAAAAAATACTTGTTAATGAAATTGATAAATTTGGTATTGTAGTAAAACAAGAACAATTCCAAAAAGCAATGACTTCTTCTTGGGAGCGTTTTAATAAAATTTGGATTGAAGATCAAAGAACTCCCAGCCCTAGAGAAACAGCTGAATTTTTTTGGCAACAACTCGAAATGCCCAAAAATGATGAGTCTATTGAATATTTAGTAAAAGAATTTGCTGATGCTGTTTTGATATATCCTCCTAAATTGCTTCCTGGTGTAAAAGAAGCTATTATTAATCTCTCTGAAAATTATACTCTGGGAATTGTGTCTGATACCGGATTTAGCCCGGGTTCCATTTTAAAAGAGATGCTTAATAAAGAGGATATTTTAAAATATTTCTCTGTATTTAGTTTTTCTGACGAAACTGGAGTAGCAAAGCCACATCCCAAAGCATTCAATACAATTTTAGAGAGCTTAAATTGCAGTCCTGAATATGCTCTTCATATTGGAGATATTGAAAAAACAGATATTATTGGAGCTAAAAATCTAAATATGAAAGCCATTAGATATACCGGCGATCCAACTGCTTTATATAACAAAGATAATCCAATACAAAGTATGGCAGATTTTGAATCAAATAATTGGTTGGAAATTCCTGAAATTATCAATTCTATCAAATGGTAGTTTTAAGAAAAATATTATTACCTTTATTTTTTTTAATGCTTGGATTTGGAATTTGGGCATGTAATAATCCCTTTGCTCCTGGTCTTGCAGATGTTGATAGCGAAGGAAGTTTGCTTGGCAACCAAAAGACAGTCGAAGGATTATTCAAAAATTTCAATTATGCCTATACATTCAAAGATACTCTTATTTATGGTAAATTGCTTCACGAAGA
>JAUQWR010000398.1 GCA_030835065.1 Candidatus Kapaibacterium sp. | reverse complement strand
CTGATGTAAAATTAAACTTAGCATCAGTAAATGGCGGCTCAACTGAAGATTCAAAAATGTCAGTTGGTCCAAACCCATTCTCTACTTCAAGCGAAATATCATTTAATATCGAAACAGCTGGTTATTATACATTAGCAGTTTATGGTATGAATGGCAACTTAGTAAAAGTTATTGCTGCTGAAAACATGACAAATGGTTTCAAATCATTCAAATGGGATGGTACAAATGCTGAAAACAACAAAGTTGAATCAGGTGTTTATATCTATCGTTTGACAGGCAATGACAATTCAATTTCTAAGAAAGTAATTTTCAACAAATAAGAATTGAATAGTTCTCTGAAATATTGTTTCCTACTTCTGCTTGCCATTTTAATGGCAGGCGGAAGCCAGGATTTGAAATCAGAAAATATATCTGCGTTCCTTGAAAATAGATATGGATTAGTAGATGCTTGCAAAAACATGCAAGGTAGAGAAGTTCTTGTGATGATTTCCATAGGAAATGTACAAAAGAAAGACTCTTTATTCGGTTTTGATTTTGAAATAAAATATGATCCGGGTAAAATAAGATTTACTAATTACATTACAATGAATACTTTAGCTGAATTCTTTCAGGTTAAAGATATGTTTATTCGCTCAGAAGATAGTGTGGTGTCAGGATTTGCTATGAACTTAAATCCGTTTTTGCCACCTGTAGAAGGCGATAGACCTTTAGCCGGTGTTTATGGACAAGTATTGTCAGAATGCCCTGATTCTTCCGAATTGTCGATAAATTCGCTTGAATTTACCGAAGAATTTAAGAATAAAGTGAATAGCTTAAGTGGTTTGAAGATTTATTCAAAAATTTTAGATAAGCCTGATAGAATTATCAGTGCCGAATTTGATAAAGATTCTATAAAATTTGATAAAGATTCGATTGCTTTTGTAGAATTAAAAAGTTCAGCAAATAGTAATTCAAGAATTCAGACATTACAATTTGAATTTGATATTGAAAAATACCAAATATATAAAATTGTAGAAGCTGAATCATTGACCGACTCGATAGAAATAGTTGATAAAGAAATTACTGAGTCAAAATTTAGAATTAATATTTTAAATAAGAATTCTAAATTGCCAGAAAAGCTTTTGAAACTAAAAATTGAGAGAAAATATCATGATTCGCTGGCATGTTTGATTAAATTATCAAAAATTGTTGTTGACGACTGCGCATGCGTGAGCCAATACAAAACAGATAGTTTGACTGCAATTGATATGTATCGCGATACAACAGTAAATGTGATAGATGACAAGGCAGAAATCGATATAAGATTTGAAACGTACAGCAATAGAATAGTGATAAGGTCAGTAGATAAAAATATTGATAATCTAAAAATATACGACCTAATGGGAAGAATAGTATTAGATGAACCAATACAAAACAGCTACTACGAAAAAAACATTGAAGCGCTGCTCGGCGGAACATATATTGCGGTAGTTGAGCAGAACGGTAAAAGAAAAAATAAAATATTGATAAAAAACTAATTATTTAAATTTTGGGGGTCTATATGAATAAACTCTTAAGAAATCGCCAGGCACACAAGCTGTTCTTCGGCATAATGATGGTAGCAATGAGCTTACTTTCATTGGTCGAAAGCAGTTACGCTCAGTTCAACAAGCCGAGTATGCCCTGGTTGAGCTTAACAGGTGAGTTTGATACATATAACAGAGACTGGTATCCTGAAGGTAGAATTTGGATACCACCTTCAACTAATTCACCTCGTGAATTCTTATTGCCCGTTTTCATTGATAACAGATGGGCAACTTATCCGCAAACAGCAGATCGCTATCCTGCTGACCCAATCAAGAGCTTTGAATTTACAGTGCTCTATGATGAAACAACAGTACGTGCTATCGGTATTGAAACAAGCCATCCTGTAACAATGGAAGACGGTACAAATCCGAATAGAACAGATCGCAGATTCAATCCTTTCTATGAACCATTAGCAAAAGGATTCGTATTCTCAACATTCGATTATAAAGATAACTACTATCGTAGATATTTGAATCCGAATTTGAAACCAACTGATATCGATCCAATGAAGGGTCGTGCTTTCAAAATTATTGCAACATCAACAAAACCTCTTCCAACAACAGCTTTGGACAGAAGAGAATTTAAAGTGTTGTTATATATCAAATTCGAAGTAAGACCAAAAGAAGGCGTTCCAAACCCATCACAATCGGCTAAGAACTCCCCAATCATTATTGATCACCATGTGATTAAATATAATGACTTAAACATCCGTACAGATGCACCTTTCAAATTGAGAAGAAAAATTGACCCATTAACAGCTGGCGATTATCCAGATCCTAGCTCATGGTCAAAACCAGGCGATGCTGTAACAGGTATTGCTGGTATCAGAAATGATGACCTTCCAACTCTTTATGCAGTAGAACCTCACTTGCCAGGTACTGCTTACTTTAGAGTAATGGACAATCTTCCACAATTCTCATTTGAATGCGCTCGCGCAATCGGAACTATTCCTGCACTCGTTGAAGTACAACCAGGATCATGGGAATTAACAGATCCTATTACTGTTGACTCTACAGATCAAATTTCACCTGTATATGGTATTCGTACAATTCAAGTGAAAAACCCTGTTACAACAACAAGATTGCAAGATATTACAATCGAATCAGATGCACCATGGTTATTGTTTAGAACAGTGAAGAAAGGTACAAACTCAAAGAGTCCACTTCCTATTCCACAATTGACTACTCATGGCTACATCAATTATATCGATAACGGTATTATTGGCGATCCAGCTTTGAGCACACCACGCGGTGAAGAAAATATTGCAGCAGACGGCGAATGCCACTTAGAAATCCGTTGCGATCCTTCAAAATTGAATGTTACAAATCCTCAAGATCCAATCGATCCTGAAAAAGCTGGCGTTCATGTTGGTTATATCACATTCTGGTCAAAATCAGCACAATATAACCCAGTGAAATTGAAAGTAACATTTATTTACTTCCGTAGCCCAATTGAATATTACAGACCTGGTGTTGCACCTGGTATCCACTTAAAAGTAAGCAATACAGATGCTGCTGCTCCAGGTGGAAAAGGCTACAATAAACTTATGATTTTTGGTACAGGACACAGAGCTACAGCAGGTGCAGACTTGTTGTTTGGCGAAAGACACTACGAATTCCCAGCAGTAGCTGGTCAATTTGCAGCTCGTTGGTATCCATGGCCTGTAACAGAAGATCCAGCTATCGTAACAGCGTATCCAAATGGTTTCCAAGATTACGCTGCTAATGATGAAGAAGCTAGATCAGATTCAAGAGATATTAAAGACTTCAACAACAATGCTCGTTCATTGTACTACTATTGCAAATTTGATGCGGGTGGTGTTGATAAATATCCTATCGTTTTAGAATGGGATATCCAAGACTTCTTTAATGATGCAAACTTAGGTAATGCTCAAGTTTACTTGAGAACTATCCTTAACGGTCAGCTTCAACAAGCAGTAAACATGCGCGAAGCTACTCAAACTGGTCCAACAACTAGATCATACACAATTCTTGATGCAAGAATTACAGAATTTGTTATTGAATATACATTGCCTACAGTTATTGACTATGTAAATAACAGTGGCGAACCTATCATTAAGAGCGGTTGGAACTTCTTGTCATTGCCAGTACGTCCAATCAACTCAAAATATGATGTTGTATATCCAAACAGAATGAACATTCCTGTATTCTGGTCACAAAACCAATGGCAACAACCAGATCAAGGTTACTTGATCCCAGGTATTGGTTACTTCATGAAGTACCATAACCAAGTTGACAGAAAATTTGCCGGTACATATATTTTTGATATCGACAGACCAACTGACAACGTAAGATTATATCCAGGTAATATTGGTCAGAAAGATCAAGGCGGTTGGAATACAATCGGCGCTCCTTCTGTTCCAGTTCCAATTTCACTTATTGAATTCACAGATTTCAATGGCGAAATTCCTGATATTTCTTATACACGCCAATTCGGTGTTTGGGCTTATCTTCCAAACCGTGGCTACGAAGAAGTTTCTGAACTTTATCCTGGCTTAGGCTACTGGATTAAAGTAAACAAGAGTGGTTTCTTGAAGATTAGTGTTCCTCCGACTTTACGTCGCAATAAATTAAACGAATCATTCGATAAGAGTGATGTATTGAATTCATTTGCAAAACTTAACCTTGCTGATAATGCTCAAAATACAAAGACATTATTCTTGGCTTCAAGTGATGTAGATGCTTCAAACTATCAAGTACCTCCGGTACCACCGGCTGGCGTATTTGATGTTCGTTTTGATGGTAACTTATATGTTTCAAACAGCAATGAATCAATCGTTAAATTGCAAGGCGTTACATACCCAGTTTCAATCTCAATTGAAAACGCTAACTCAGACTATACAATTTATGATGCTGTAACAGGCGCTGAACTTGGCTCAATTAAAGCTGGTTCTTTGAACAATGTTGAAATTAATGGTACTGCTTACAATGCAATTAGAGTTGTTAAAACTGAAGTTGCTAACGTTGTAGCTGGCTTGGTTAACTATCCAAACCCAGTAACTGCTGTATCTACAATTAAATTCAATGTTCCTGAAACAGGTCTTGTAACTGTAGAATTGTTTGATGCTCTTGGCAACAAAGTTGCTTCACTTGCAAACGAAGTAATGATTGCAGGCGAATATACAAGAACTATCAATGCTGCTAACTTAGCTAATGGCGCTTACGTTGTTAAGATGACTGTTGGTAACGTTACTAAAACTACTAAAGTTAATGTTGTAAAATAACATAAACTTTGATGAAATTACAAATGGGCAATATAGGGCTATCCATATTGCCCATTTGATTATAAATTTGAAATTTGAATAAAATCATTTAATTTTGTTGTTTATTTATTTATAGATTGTGAAAATGAAATATTGGTTGATGGTTATTGCTCTAGTCTTTGGATTTGGTTCTGCAAAGGCTGAATTTGAATCGAAAGTTAATTTGATTATTAATAACGACATTGCTGAAATTGTAAACAAAATATCATTTGGTGCAATTGAAAATGCTATTGACTCAATTGATGCCAATCTTGGAGAATACGAAATTCCACCATTTGGTCCAATAAAAGGTATTTGGGCAGCTCTTAATTTAGATACTATTACTGCTTCCGGTTTGTGGTCTTATAAAGATTATAGAAGTGTTCCAAAAGATAAAGAATATTTCTATCATCGTTATAATCTTATTTATGGATTTGGTGATGGTACTAAAATTACAATTAAATGGAAAAATTTACCTAAAAATATTGACTCAGCTTTTATTACTGATATCGTTACCGGTACAATAATAAATGTAGATATGATGAAAAACGACTCTTTACTTGTAACTAATCGTGCGATTGATAAATTATTTATTAAAGTATGGTTTAATAAAAACAATGTGTCAGTTGATGAAAATTTTGGTGATAATATTATCATATATCCAAATCCGGCTTCTGATAGATTAAGAGTTAATAGTACAATTGATATCGAGAATATTGAAATATACAATACAATGGGCGAAAAGATACTTACAGGTAATTTGAATGACATCAATTTGTCTGGCTTGAGTTCAGGCGTATATACAATAAAAATTATTACAATCGATAATAAAGAATCATATAGAAGATTTGTAAAATTATAATTTATTTAAAATGAAATTTGATAAAAATTTAAATAAAATAGAAAAAGAAGATAAAAAAACAAATCAAGATAATAAGAATCCTGATAGTAAACCAATAGCTAAACGTAGATTATTTGCTCCTAAAAAGAACAATGATGTTGTAATATCTGTTGTGATTCCACTTTTGAATGAAGAGGAATCTATTCCAGAATTAGCACTGCAATTAGAGAAAGAACTCAATGATATGTCTAAAGGCAGGTGGGAAGTTATCTTTATTGATGATGGCTCTACAGATAGCTCTTGGGATTATATTAAGCAATTAAATCAAAGAAATCATAGATTTAGAGCTGTCAGATTTAGGCGTAATTACGGGAAAAGTGCGGCTCTTTCTGTTGGATTCTCATTGGCTAAAGGTAAATTGGTAGCTACTATGGATGCTGATTTGCAAGATGATCCCGGAGAATTAAAAAACCTGGCTGCAAAAATAAAAGAAGGATTCGACTTAGTAACCGGTTGGAAAAAAGTTAGAAGAGATCCAATAAGCAAAACTCTTCCAAGCAAATTTTTCAATTACGTAACTTCTGTTACTTCCGGCATTAGACTTCATGATTTTAATTGTGGACTAAAAATGTACAGAAGCGAAGTGGTAAAATCTCTTCAAGTATATGGCGAAATGCACCGTTATTTGCCTGCTCTGGCTCATTGGGATGGTTTTAGGGTTGCTGAAATACCTGTAAAACATCATGCTAGAAGATATGGTAAATCAAAGTTTGGATTGTCCAGATTTCTTAAAGGTTTTTTAGATTTACTAACTGTTCTGTTTACAACAAGATACTTTAAGCGTCCAATGCACTTTTTTGGATTCTTTGGATCTATATTTATGATTGTTGGCTTTGTAATTAATGCTTATTTGACTGTGGAATGGGCATTTGGTCGTACTTTTTTGAGCAATAGACCTTTGACTCTATTTGGAGTCGCACTGATTATTGTCGGTGTACAGCTGTTTTCAACAGGGTTAATTGGAGAGTTGATAATAAAAAACAACTATGAAAAAATTAAAAACTATAGTGTTAAAGAATATTTGTAGTTTTTTTTGATGAATTGTAGTAATAATCAATGTTTGTCTGTTGTTTAAAAATAAGTGATTAATCAATTAGGATAAATATGAAGAAGATATTCTATTTTGGAATTGTGGCATTAATTGTAATTTTTACTGAATCTGCAAAAGCATTTGACTTCGAAGGATGGTCGATTGCTGGCGGACTTGCTACAACAAGATTATATGGGGATAATAGAGCAACAGAGCCGCTTGCTCCTTATGATTCGACCGGAGAAATTTATGCCGGAGGCAGCTTTAATGCTGTTCAACCAGGTGTTGATCTTAAGGCTACACTTAATTTTTCTAATGGATTAAAAATACCTATAGGTATTCAATATGATTTCTATAATTCAAGAGAAAGACATCCAATTTCACCTTATATGACTGCTTATTTCAGATACAATCTCGATGTTTTTTCCTTTTATTCTGGTGCATTCTATACTATATATTCTTTAAAATGGGCAAATGCCAAAGTATATTCTGGTGCTTTGCTCAAAGCTAATTATATTTTGAATACAGATCTCGAAAGAGAATATGAATATGATTTGGTGCCAGAACATAACGAAGTAAGAAAACTCAAAACCAAAGATAATGCATTCAGACTTGGAGCTGAATTGAAGCTGGGCGTTGAAGGTGATTTAGACAAGAAGTTTGGTATTGATTTGAATGGTGGATTTGGAG
>JAUQWR010000397.1 GCA_030835065.1 Candidatus Kapaibacterium sp. | reverse complement strand
TAATTGCTCCTGCAGAAAATGTTCTTACTTGTACTACCGGTTTTACATATGACTATAAATCCGGAACTTCGCTCGCTGCTCCTTACGTAAGTGCAAGTGCTGCACTGGTTTTGAGCAAAAATGTTGATTTGAAACCAGAAGAAGTGAAAAGCATATTAGTTCAAAATGCTTCAGTGGTTGATGATGGAAATTGGAATGAGTATTATGGGTTTGGTATTCTTAATATCTACGAAGCATTGAATAATCCAGGTGCCGGAAATATCACTATAAGTTCGCCAGCTGATAAATCAAAAATTTATTCTTCAAATACAAGCGAGATTGTAGTTAATGGTTCTGTAATGATTCCTTTATTCGAATCCTTTCAAGTTAAATTATCTAAGAATACAAAGAAAAAAGAATGGTTTTATCAATCAGATGTATTTACCAAACAAGTGAATAATTCTGAAATTACTCGAATTAATTTAAATGGATTAAAAGATACTTCCTATATATTATCAATATTTATTAATTTAAAGAATAAAAGAGTATTAGAAAAACGCATTGAATTTGAATTAATTAATGACATTAACAAGCTTAACATTAGTGAATTGCAAAGCAATAATGTATATTCAGGATTTGAAAGAGGAGTATTATTAACATTTAAAACTAATAATAATTCTTATGCTTATGCAGAAGTATATGACGGACAGAATCTGGTTTTCAGGATTGATGAGACAGACGAAAGTTCGCGCAATCATCAAATATATATTTCTGAAGGATTGGTTCCCGGCAAAATGTATAAAGCAAAAATATATGCATTGTATCCCGGAATTGATACTGTGATAAAAGAAATTGAAGTTTTGAGAGATAGCGAAGGATTCGTTTTGTCGAGTTTTAATCAGAAGCCATGGAGTATGGGGATGGGATATATTTATCCGAATGCACTCGATATTAATTCAAATGGAAAAAAAGATATTATATATAATGATTTGAGCAGCTTGTCTATAGGCAGAACAATTGCTGCAGAATATGATAATAATAAATTTATAGGATTAGATACACTAACTCAGTCATGGATTCCAGCTGGCTATGGTGATTCTAACGGTGATGGAATCAAAGATCTTCTTGCCTTTGAATACGATAGAACATTAGTAATGCAAGGACAATCTAATACAAGTTTGCCTTTTGATAATATTATCTGGGATTCGCAATTGAATACAAGATTATGGGCTGAGTATTATTTTGATATAGATAAAGACGGTAGGGATGAAATTATTGGGTATAATGACAGTGCATATGTGGTTATGAAATTTGAATCAGGCGCTTATAAAGTCCATGCCATGGCAATGCCTAATAAAAAAGAAAGAGGAATTATTGTGAGAAGCTCTGCATTAGCAGATTTTGATGGTGATGGCAACTATGAACTTGCTTTTTGCGATAATTTAGGCAAAATATTTTTAATGGAATATAAAAATGGAAAATTTACTCAGGAATGGATAGATAAAGTAAATGCATATGAAACACAGCCATTTTTGCAAGCAGCTGATATTGATGGAGATGGTATAAAAGATTTGGTTCAAATGTATTTTGGAGTTAGCGGAGCTGGTATTGATATATCAAGGCAAGTGTGGGTAATTAGATTAATTAAATCAAATAATATTAATAGTTATGAAACCAAATCCAGCGAAATGTTTTATGGAGTAAGAGCCGGTGCTATTTCAAGATTAAAAGTATTTTATAGAAATGGATTGAGTGCTGCTGATATCGATAATAAACCTGGAGACGAAATTGTATTAGCTACAATGCCATACTTGTATGCTGTGAAATATAATCAAGTGAATAATAAATTTGAGCCGATGTGGTGCTATCCTGCAAGTTTTTCTAATTCTGCAATAATAGCAGATTTCGACAATAATGGTAAAAAGGAAATTGGATTTAATTCCTTTAACGGGATTGTTTTTTGGGAGTACAATAGCGATAGAGCTGTGCCCAAACCACCTGTGATTTATGATTACTACTCAGCAAGTAATTCGAGCGCAAAGATATTTTGGACAAATATCCAAAATGCAAGCTCCTACAAAATTTATGGCTATA
>JAUQWR010000396.1 GCA_030835065.1 Candidatus Kapaibacterium sp. | reverse complement strand
TTTCTCTTCGCCAGTGCCTTGCTACCCTTTGCCTTAAGTTTTTCATTGCGGAACCCGTATATACATACTCACCACTCTCGAACAAACACACTCCAAACTTACCGATTTGTATGGTCTTATCAGCTTTTACTATAAAATTTATTTGATATGCACCAGAATTTAACATATTTTTGAAACAAAAGCATTTTTTCATTGTCTTTACTATATAGACGTAGCATATTTATTAATAATTATAAACGAGATTTATGTTTAAAAAATTGATTTTATTGCTAATCTTGGGCGTAATACCAATAATTCTTTATGCCCAAAAAGATTATACTACAATATCCGGACAAGTTACAGACAAGCAATCTGGCGAATCTATTATCGGTGCGACAGTTACTTTAGCCAAAGACCAAACAAGCAAGCCACTCAAAGGCGTTTTTACTAATAAATTTGGCTATTATTCAATGCCTAAAATTAGCAAAGGCAAATATTATTTAACAGTTTCCGCTGTAGGTTACCTCCAAAAAAAAGTTCTTGTCGAAATCGATAATTCTGAAGATAAAACAATTAATATCATGCTAACGAGTAAAGATATTAAAGTTGGAGAAGTTACTGTAGAAGCCGAAAAAGAACTTCCTGCAACTCAAAGAATTGGCATGATCAAAGTTGATCCGTCATTAATTAACAAAATGCCTTCAATTTTAGGCGAAATTGACGTGTTTCGTACTCTTCAGTTGCTTCCGGGTGTCAAGTCTGCCAGCGAAATTTCTTCAGGTTTATATGTCAGAGGTGGCTCTCCAGACCAAAACCTGATTTTGCTCGATGGAGTAATCGTTTACAACCCTTCTCATTTGGGCGGCTTTTTCAGCGTATTCAATTCAGATGCGCTTAAAGATATTAAACTAATCAAAGGCGGTTTTCCTGCTGAATATGGTGGCAGACTTTCCAGTGTATTAGATATGACTATGAAAGAAGGAAGTAAAGAAAAATTGCAAGGCGAAGGCTTGATTAGCATGATTTCTTCCAAGCTTACTCTCGAAGGTCCTATAGGCAAAGATGCTTCATTTATGATATCCGGCAGAAGATTCTATCTCGACCTTTTATTGAATACTTTCTTAAGTTCTGACGAAAAAGACGAAGTTCCTACATATTATTTCTACGACTTAAATGCTAAAGTAAATTATAAAATTTCTGAAAATGATCATATTTTCCTTAGTGGGTTCTTTGCTCGCGACGTTCTGAGCGAACCTGCAGAGCAAGACGACAATTTTGATATTATTTGGGGTAATGCAACCGCAAATCTCCGCTGGATGCATATTTTGTCTCCAAATTTATTTACTAACTTTTCTTTGATTTATACTGATTATAAATTTGAAACTGGCATTAGTAGCTATGATGAATGGGATTCCACTACTGTTTCTTTCAATTCACTTTCGCATATCAAAGACTTCCTTTTGAGAGCCGAAGCTCAATATTTCCCTGATGAAAATCACA
>JAUQWR010000037.1 GCA_030835065.1 Candidatus Kapaibacterium sp. | reverse complement strand
TTGCAAATGAAAGACTTGACGTTACTGTAGGCGATTTCTACGAACAATTTGGCTCGGGTATTATTCTGCGCGCTTACGAAGAACGTGCTCTCGGATTAGATAATGCCATTGATGGCGCCAGACTCAAATATAAACCCGCCGAAGGTATAAATATCACTGGTCTTATTGGTAAACAAAGAAATTTCTGGGATAAAGGCGAAGGTATTATAAGAGCTGCAGATATTGATATCAATATTAATGAACTTTTTAAAGACTTACTTGCAGATGATATGGCTCTTACCACAGGTTTCAGCGTTGTATCAAAATATCAGGACGACAAATCTCCAGTTTATAAACTTCCTAAAAATGTATTTGCATATTCTTATAGACTTGGTCTTTCCGGTTCTTTCTATTCGATTGATGGCGAATACGCTTACAAAATCAACGATCCTAGCGTTGTTAATAAAATGACTTATAATAATGGCGATGCGGTTACACTCAATGCTTCAATTTTCAGCAAAGGTCTTAGCCTTAATGTTAATGCTCATAGAATTGACAATATGAACTTCCGTGGAGATAGAAATGCCACTGGTAATGCTCAAATTATCAATTTTGTGCCTCCTATCACAAGGCAACATGCTTATAAATTAGCTACTATGTTTCCATATTCAACTCAAATTAATGGTGAAATTGGCTTCCAAACTGAGCTTAATTATAAATTTGATAATAATGGATTTTTTGGTAAATATGGTCCTAGTATTACAGTTAATTATTCTCGCATCAATAATATTGATACTACGAGCAAAACAGATAAGAATTCTTTAGATGGAAAATTGTATGATTCTAAATTCTTTAGCTTTGGCGATAGAATGTTTTTCCAAGACTTTAATATTTATTGGGCACATAAAATCAATAGCGATTTCAAATACTCTTTTTCTTTCATTAATTTAAATTATGATAAAGACGTAATGGAATATGAATGGTCTGGCAAATTTGGAAAAGTAAAATCTAATATTATTGTTTTGGATGGTACTTATAAATTGAATGACGTTAATGCTATAAGATTGGAATTGCAACACATGTGGTCAACAACTGATTCTACATTGCATGCAGCAAACAATAACAATGGCAATTGGATGATGTTTTTAGGTGAATACACAATTTCTCCAGGATGGTTTTTCACTGTATTTGATGAATATAATTACGGTAATGAATATGAAGACTATAAATTACATTATCCATCTGCATCTGTTGCTTATATCTACGAAACTACCCGTTTGCAATTAAGCTACGGACGCCAACGCGGTGGTATTTTATGTGTTGGCGGTGTATGCCGCACTGTGCCTGCTTCAAATGGTTTTTATTTATCAATAACATCGTCATTCTAAGAGGATATCATGAAAAGACTATTATATAAATCTATTGCTGCTTTAGCTATTATTATTGCATTAGCTTCCTGCGATGAAATTGAACATCCTTATACTGAACAAAATGCAATTGATACAACTTTGCAAACTTCTCGCAAAGTACTTCTCGAAGATTATACCGGATTTAGATGTGGCAATTGCCCTGCTGCTCATGATGCAGCAAAGCAAATCCATGAATTCTATAAAGATAAAGTCATTATTATGGCTGTGCATCCAAACTGCAATTTCACTAAGCCATCGACTAGCGGAACAAAATACACTTACGACTTCCGTACTCCAGCCGGCGATGCTTATGATGTACAATTTAAAAATAGCGAAACAGGCTTGCCAAATGGAATGGTTAATCGCAAAAAATTTGCATCATCCTACCTTCTATCTCATACTTCATGGATGGAAAAAGTAGCTGAAGTGCTTAGTTTGCCTCCTGTAGTAGATATTAAACTTACTGCTTCTTATAACGAATCTTCAAGAAAGATTGATATAAAATCCAATCTTGAATATGTTGCTAATGCAAGTGCAAATAATTTTATCACTGTTGTTATCGTCGAAGATAGCATTGTCAATTATCAAACTGATTATAGAGTGAAACCTGTTCCTGATATTCCAAATTATGTTCATAATCATGTATTAAGACATAATATCAATGGAACTTGGGGCGACCAAATTTCTAGTTCAGCTATCACAAAAGGTGCTAAATTTGAGAAGAATTTTTCGTATATTATCCCTAATGAAAAAGACTGGAGACCAAATAAATTGAAAATAATCGCTTTCGTTTATGATGGCGATTTAGATTATGAAGTACTTCAGGCTGAAGAAGTTGAATTAATCAAATAGAGGTTAATATGAGTGAAGAAAAATTAGAAATGCTTACTGCTAAAAAAGTAGCAGAAAAACTTGGTTCGACTGAAACAAAAGTAAAAAATGCAATTAAAGAATTAAATATCGAACCAGATCAAATGAAAGGCAAATGCTGCTAC